>JBKDZV010000046.1:0-2408 GCA_047971455.1 Mycoplasmatales bacterium
TCTTTAATATAAATTTCTAAAGCATTTTGTAGTCTATACTTTTGCTTATTAACTAAAACATTAACATTTAAGATTCCCACTATCTTTTTTCTTATCATTGGTGATAAGTCTTTATTAATAAACTCATAATTTTCACATACAAAATAATCAACAAGTGGTCGGAAAGGTTCTACCAAATCATAAGCTAAATTAAACATATTACTTTTAGATTTATGCCAAATTCCGAGCTTCATATCTAAACCATAAACTGCCAACTGTCTCATAATAGAGCTAACAATTATCGTATAACCAAAATTAAGTGTATTATTGATTTTGTCATCTACAAATCTTTTAAATTCCGTTCCATATAACTCTTCAAAGAATATTCTTGCTGCTAAAGCTTCACGATTAGTTATGTCATTTCGCTTAGTTTCATGTTCTAATCTAAATAATTTTTCTAAAACATCAGTATTACCTTTAACAAGTCTCACAACTTCTCTTTGGTTACAGATTTTTTGTTTTATAATTTCTCGCCATAAATTTTGTTTACTTACTTCTTTAAAACCTAATTGAAAATAGAAATTTTCTAATTGACGATAATGTCCTATTAAAGGCATAACAATTGAAGCTGGTTTTTTGGCTTCATCACATATAATTAGCATAATATTATTTTGTGATAACTTATTTATCAACTTAACTGATAAAGTTGTGCGATCACTTTCGATTAAAATTATTGCAATATCTTCGATCGGAATTTTTATCTCTTTATCAGCTTCCGAATATTTAGCCAGTAAATTATTATCTTTTAATGATAAATAATTACTATCTTTAACTATGATTTGACGAAAACTCATTTTTTAATTTGTCCCATAATATTTATTTGTTTTTTATTAATTTGTTTAATTGTTGAGACAGATATATAACATTGTGAACGATTCAACTTCATATCAATATGCTTATTTAAATCATAATTATCACCTAAAACACTTTCAACTTCTAACATTCCAGAACTAAATCCTTTTATGTAGGCCAATGTATATTTATCATCTTTTTTTGTTAACTCGACTAAATCCCCTGGATGAAGATGTTTTAATAAAGTATATTTTTCTTTAATCTCTTTATTTGTCAATTCATTATACTTTTCCCCTTGACCATACCATAAAACTTGATTAATTTCTTTATCTTGATAATCCTGAATAATAGTCATCGCATTTTGTCCTAAAAAATATAAATTATTATCTTCTTTATTTTTTGATCTATAAATATCAATTCGAACTACATTGTCACCTAATACATAACCTCTTTCAATTTTTAAAGCTTTTTTAATATGTCCATCTTCTATTTTAACCTTTTTTATCGCTCTACCATTTGGTAACATTGGATATTCAAAGCCTTCTTTATCTTTTATCCAAGCTTTACAAGCTTCATAAGTAGTTAACGCATATGAGTTTTTTCCTATTATTTTTTCTAATTTTTTATTATCTAAGTCTTTAACGGCAATTCTTTTAACTAACATATCTCCACTTCTACCGTAAACTGTATCTAGATGTAATTTTTGTGATTTAAGATTTTTTAAATCATATCTTCTTTTCTTTTTAATTACTGGTAATAATGGTTTAATATTTCGATATTTATCATCAGCTAACATAGCTTTTTGTTCTTCACTATCTCGTTCATAAATATAGGCTAGAATTTCCTTTTGAAAATTAGTAAAAGGTTTAGGAATATATTCTTCTAAATATTTTAATTCTATTTTTTCAAATTCATCAATAGTTTGTATAACTTTTGTTTGATTATTCAAAGTTACTTCTAATGGTCCTTTGTTTATCTTAGTAATTGCTTCTTCTCTTCTTTTTTCATATTCTGCTAATTTTTGTTCAGTTGATTTGGTTATTACAGCCACAGATACGGCATCTAAAGCGTGATGTAAATGATTATTACGATTTTTCTTAATTCGTTCTTTTTCAACTTGAGCTTTAACATAAGTTAAAATTAGTTCGATATCTTCTTTTAAATTTTTAGGAATATCTAATTTTTTTACTTGTTCAAAAATTGCTTTGTCTTCTTCAATATAGTTCATAAACGGTAAATCTAAAAATTTTGTAAAATCTATTTTTTCTATATTACTTAAAATATTTATTAAAGCTGAATTTCTTCTTTTTATCTCTACTGGAGTTTTTTCTGTTTCTTTTATTAATGCTAATTTTACCACATATTCCTTTTCTTGTGATTTAAACATAATCTCTAATTTTTGGTTTTTTAAATCTATATTTTCTCCTGTATAAAGAATTCGTTCTTTTCTTTTATAATCTAAACTTTCATAAGAATGGGTAAAATTATTAATTCGATTAATTTTTTTAAATTGATTTACATAACCTGCTTTAAATGAACGAACTTTTACTGTATTTTCCTCACCTTTAAAAATCAAA
>JBKDZV010000047.1:0-1577 GCA_047971455.1 Mycoplasmatales bacterium
CTAATGATGCTACTAGATCATCCAGAAGAAAAACAAATCTACATTGAATATGGTATTAAAGATATACATAACAAAGAAGAGGAAGATATAATTTTCTCTTGATATGGTAGAGAACTTGGACAGATTTGAGTAAGTAAAAATTTTGCAAATAAATATAAACTAAATATAATTAAATAAATTAAATAAAAATAGTCAGAAATGGCTATTTTTTGCTATAATAGAAATAGAGGAAAATAGAAATGAATAGAACAACAGCTTATACTGAATTTATAGATAAAAAGAAAACAATAATTATAAGAGGACATTATACAAGTTTTGTATGTGGTGCGCTAACAATGGTAGACAGACTTGCACGCAAAAGAGTAATTAAAGATATAACTATGGTTGATAATTATGACACTGTAGAATCCGATTATATTTGTTCAGCTATAAAATTTAGTAAGAAATCAGATTCTGATACAGTAAAAGAAATCATAAATAGCATATTTGACAATGATGAAAGTAACTGACAATACTCAGAAGAAATTATAAAAATTCTTGAGAAAGAAGAAAAAAGAGTTAAAAATAAATAGTTATAAATAACTATTTTATGTTATAATATATAAACAGGAGCAGACATGGACGATAAAATTGCTATAGCATTAGACAAAGATAAAGTTGATAATTACATTACAGAAATGATGGAACAGGGCTATGAAGTAGAATCTGTACAAGATAGCAGAAAATTTGTAACTATTGTATTAAAAAAGTCTAAATAAAGACTTTTTTTGTTATAATATAGTAGTAGGGTAAACTATAAGGAGAACAATAATATGATTAAAAATTTAAAAACAAAACAGCTTGATAGAAAAATAAAGAAAGTATATAAGTTATTAAGTAAGATTGAGAAGAACTCATTTGATAATAAGGCTTCATATTACTTACAATCAGTAGGTGCAGATTTAATATCTTGAGGGTATACAAGAAATAAGGATCTTATAAAAGATGTTGATGAACGTAATCATCAAGATGAAATGGGAGTTAGATATCATAAATTATATCAAGCTTTTGATAGCGCAGATCTAAGTTTAGAAGACGAAAGTTTCTTATTTGAATCACCTGCTGTGTGAGTTAAAGCATTGAAACATAAAGAAGGGTTTAAAGATAAAACTGTTGCTAAAGAGTTTGGACTAAACTTTACATCAGACAAACAACCACAAGATATATTTAAACATATGGTGGAAGTATTTAATAATAGTCCTAAGGATGAAGTAATTAAAGGTTTTAAAAATAAATTTATTGAAGAAATCCGTGAAGCTTATATATTTGATGCTGAAAGACTTTACTCACTATATCTTGAAGGACAAGATACTAATACATTAGATGATATTTTAAATGAACTTGACGAAGAGTTTATTAATAAAATAAAACCATTTACTTTAAATGACTCGGAGAAAGATAAAAATGAATAAAGAAAAAAAATTTGAATTTTTTAATAAAACACTAGGAATATATGCTATAATTAACTCGATATCAAAAGAAGATGCTATTAAAGAATTTGAAAAGCATTATGACTTTGAATATACAGAGATCGAGGA
>JBKDZV010000048.1:0-2029 GCA_047971455.1 Mycoplasmatales bacterium
ATAGTGTACTTAAAAAACGTGCAAAAGATATTTGTCCTGATATTACAAATGCAATTGGTCAATCAGTTGCTTACACTGCATCTAACTTAGATGTACCTGCTATTGTAACTGTAACTGAAAGTGGATTTACAGCTCGTGCGATTTCTAAATATCGTCCAAAAGCTCCAATTGTTGCTGTAACTCCAGATGAAAGAACTCACCGTCAATTATCATTATCTTGGGGAGTTCACTCAATTCTTTCTGATAGAGTAAATGTAACTGACGAGTTAATCGGTCAATCAGTTGCAGCAGCTGAGAAAGCTGGATTCGTAGCTAAAGGTGATGCAATTGTCTTAACAGCAGGTCTTCCATTAGGTACTGTTGGTTCAACAAACATGATGAAAGTTCAAGTTGTTGGAGAAGGATTATTTAAATAATAATTTTGGAGAAGGAGTAAATTCCTTCTCTTTTTTTATGATTTAGTGTTAGAAATAAAGTTCCAAATATATTGAATAACTCCAGTTTGATAAATACTTTTTAATAGTACTAATATAACTGGACCAATTATCATTCCGAAAAATCCATAAAGTTGATATCCAATAAAAACTGAAATAAGTGTAGCAAACGGATCAATTCCAATATTTGAAGAAAGTATTTTTGGTTCCATCATTTGTCTTTGAATAAGAATAATAAAATAAAGAATTATTAATCCAATTGCAAATTTAGTGCTACCAAAAATAAATGTATATATGATCCAAGGTATTAATATAATTCCTGTCCCTAAATAAGGTAATAAATCAATCAAACCGATTAGAATAGATATTGTAATTGCATAAGGAACTTGTAAAATAACTAATCCAACAAATACAATTATTGATGTCATTGATATAAGGATAAACTGGGCTTTTATTAACCCAAGTAATGCTAATTTAAGTTGAGTGGAAATTGTTAACCACAATTTTTTTAATTTATTAGGAATTCGTGTCTGATATAAATGATGCAATTTATCCCAGTCATTACTAATAAAAAAAGTTGCCAGTAAAATGACAATGATAATTGTAAAAGTTGTAGGTAAGTGACTAATAAGAGAACTAAGCCCAAGTAAGAAATTGGTGATAAAAGTAGCACCTGTACTAGCAGTAGTATCAGAGAGTAATTGTAAATTTGAAATAATAGTTTCTTGATTATTTGTATCTAATTTGTTAAATTTTAATAAAATATTTTCATATATAGGTATAATATTATTAGCTAAAATGTCTTGTCCTAAATGAATTAAATTTTTATAATATATTGGGATAACCTTTGCAAGATACTGGGTACCATTTATTATTTCATTTATTAAAATAATGAAGATTCCACTTATGATTGCAATTATGATGATTATAGACATAATAACTGCTAAATATCTTGGGATTTTTAATTTAAGGACTAGAATATTTACAAAGGGATTTATGATAGAAGCAATTAGGAATGCGATGATAAATGGATATAGTAGATTAGCAATTTGTAGTAAAAGAAATAAGGATACAAAAATTAATAAGAGTATAAAAAATATTCGAGATATCAATTGTAAAAAATTATTTTGGAGCATTTGAATCTCCTTTAACTTAAGAATGAAGTGAGAGGGTGTTTTTCTTGGTAATACAGCCATACATATTTTTAACATTATTATTAGTGATTGGATTAATAGCTAAAAATAACTCATTGGTTATTGCAGTTCTCTTTTTGTTAATATTAAAAATTACACCACTTAGTGATATTGTATTTCCATATATGAAATCTAAGGGGATTAATCTTGGAATAACTGTTATTACAATTGCAGTTCTCGTTCCTATTGCAACGGGTGAACTTGGATTTAAACAATTAATTGATGCAATGAAATCATATACGGCTTGGATTGCAATCGGTTCGGGTATGCTAGTTTCTATTTTTGCAAGAGATGGTGTGAAATTATTAGAATCAGATCCATATTTAACAGTAGCACTTGTAATGGGGACAATTTTCTCTATTGCAGTATTCAAAGGTCTTGCTGTAGGTCCGTTAATTGGTG
>JBKDZV010000049.1:0-8776 GCA_047971455.1 Mycoplasmatales bacterium
AAAGGGTTGTTTGATGATGGAGAAGAAGGTAAAAATAAAATAAAAGAGTTTCTAAAAGAAGAAATAACATATCAACATGAATATAGTGCTGTAAAATCAAAGAAATTAAACGAAGAATTAGAAAGATAAGACAATAAATATCTAATAAAAAAATAAATTAAATATGATATTAAAAGCAAAAAATAATTATATAAAAATTAAAAAATGATATAATTATTTTATATTATCAAATATTTTCGTTCAAACTGCGAATACAATGATAGTTCGATATAAGTGTCGTCTAATGGCACCATTAGATAGAAATTTATAAATATTTGAATTAAGATAAGTAGTTTTAATTCAGATATTTTTTTATATAATATGATTAATTTAAACTACGTTAAATCTTAAAAATGTTACAATATACAAAGAGTAATCTTAATATAGATATTAATTATAAAAGTGATAAAGTTATACAAAAAGTGATAAAAACCATAATTTTTGTAATCAAAGTGGAGGTAAAAAATAATGTCAAAAAAATTTAATAAAAATTTAAAAGAAGACATAATCAAATATTTTGATAATATATATAATGATAATTTTTTTAAAACGCTAGAACCTAAGAAGAGAAGAGTAAGTAATGTTCAATTAATCCAAGATATAGGAAATTATTTTTAAAATTATCAAAAGCAGAACAATTAAAATATTATACACATAGATAATGTATATTCAATGGCAGATGTTTCAATAGTAGAGAAACAGATGAATTTAGTTCATAAAGAGTGGAGCAAACAAGTCAAAAAAGAATAAAAATATAAAAAAGGGAACAATCTTTGCTTTTAAATGTGAGACAGAAGACTTTTATAGTTATGCAGTAGTAACGTATGATGAGAAAACATTAATTCATAGTTCGTTATATTTTTAGGTTTTAAATTATAAATCTCAAGATATTAAATACGAGGAGAGAAAAATCACCACAGATGAAATCTTAATTCCTGTCCCTTATAGATTAAATAAAAGTGATTATATAGTGAAAAGTTAAGGGATTGTAATAATGTAAAATTAGAAGAAGAATACCACTAGATTATGTCTTCGATGTATATGAAACTACTGTTTGAATTGTCTATAATGTAGTGGACACTAGTGGAAAGAGAAATGCTAAAATATAAAAAAGGAGAAATAATGGCAAAAAATCAAGATGAAAAATTTTATTGGGGTATAATATGGAAATTAATAATAATGATAATAGGAGTAATAATTATAATTTTTGTGTCTTTAAATGTAGGAATTAACATAGGTTTGGAGAAGAAAGAAGAAAGTTTTATAGAAGGGACCTATTTTGAGGATATAGTTGCAGATTCTGGATACTTGAAGTGGAGTAAAAAGTATCTGCTATTTGGTTTATTTGGTGGAGTTGAATCAGAATCAGTCTTATATTCAGAAGTAGCATCAGGTGGAACTATAAATGAAAGTAAAATACATTTTAATATTTCTACATTATTCACAATAATAAAAGCTGAGGAAGAAGGCTATATAGATATAACGGGTTTAAGTGAAGAAAAATTTAAAGAGACGTTTGGAGATCCATTTGATGAAGATAAGTTTAGTGATTGGCAAGATGAACCATATTATCTAATCGATGGTAAGTATGTAAATGGAAAATATTTAACAGATGAAGAAAGAAATGATAACAAACGTGCTGTACTTACTAGAATTAATTTGTTACATCTTATTCAATCAGAAGTTGATGCGGAATTAGGGTTATAATGTGGAAATTGATAAGAACGATAATTTTTGGCCTAACAAAGACAAAAGCAATAGTGAGTATTAGATTGGACAATAGCAGTAGGTAAATTTAAAGAAGAAGATATGCAAGGAAGAAACAAAGAAGGAGAGTTAGTAAATGAAAAAAATAGTAATTGGAATAATGAGTTTAATTATATTAACAATTATTAATACTGTATTTACATTTGGATTATTTAATGAATATAGATTAAACATAGAAGCGAAAGAATATCTTCGTGGCGAAGTGGTAATTCTTTTTGGTGGGCATAAACTTAATGGAAATCATTATCCAGATATTACAACAGCAATAGGTATGTATGAAGCATACAGACTTGAAGTTATAGATGGAGATTTGTTTGAAGATTTACAAGGAAAGACAGCAAAAGAAATAGAAAAAATTTTGGTTCATAAAATAAGGAAACAAACTAAGGAAAGAGCTAAAGACCCGGCTAATAAAGGACTAGATCCTTTAGGTAAATGGCTGGATGAAGAGGTTCCAGATCCAGATCCTAGTAATCCAAAGGGAACGTGTACAAGAGCTCAGGCATTAACTTTTATTCAGATTAATACAGGTGGAGTTAGGGGGCTTATGTAATGAAAAAAATAGTGGTTAGAATGATGAGTGTTTTAATTATATTAACAATTATTAATACTGTATTTACAGTTGGATTATTTAATGAATATAGATTAAATAGAGAAAATAAAGAATATTTTCGTGATGAAGCAGGAATTCTTTTGGGAGGACATAAAATTAATGGGAATTATTATTCAAATATTACAATGGCAATAAGTATATATGAAGCATCTAGACTTGGAGTTATAGATGGAGATTTGTTTGAAAATTTACAAGGAAAGACACCAGAACAAGTAGAAGAAATTTTAGTTAGTAGAATAAAGAAACAAGTAAATGAAAAAGATTTAGAGAATAGAACAGATCTTTTATCTGAATGGTTGGATGAAGAGGTTTCAGATCCTAATAATCCAAAGGGAACATGTTCAAGAGCAGAGGCATTAACTATGATTCAAAATGATATATCTACAAAATTAGGGATGTTATAAAATGAAAAAAATAGTAATTGGAATGATAGTTATTTTAATTGTATTAATAATAAATATCATATTTACAGTTAGAGTATTTAATGAATATAGGATGACAATAGAAATAGTAGAATGTGAAAATAGTAATTATAGTATATATTAAAAGACCTGCTATAAAAAGTCAAGTAAAAATTAAAAATGTTTCCAAGGGAATAAAAAATGTAGAAAAGATGTAGGAATATTAATGAATAGATTATATGTAGAAGATGGTAGATTAGGAAAACAAAAATATATGAGTAGTGAATATTTATAATTGTTAAATACAAAAATAGGTGTATTAAATAGTCAAATAGATGCAACACTTAATAATTTAGTATCAGGAGCAAAGAAAATAGTGGAATTAGATGAAGAAATAGGAAGTGAGTGGAATTTGCGATTGAATATTTAATCTTTTTAATAGTGTTCTTATTTTTTATAATGTTGTCAACATATTTAATATTTATTATAACAAAATATGTTAAAGTAAATAGAATTATAATATTAGTGTTAATTATCGTAAATACTATCTTTTTAGTGAAATATTATAATATAAATTATGGATTAAGTATGATATATAATACTGTAACAGAAAGAAAAAGAGAAATAAGTAAGTATTTAAAAAAAGGATATGAGATAAATAATAGAAATGAATTAAATTCTAAAGAAACAAAATTAATTAATAATATTGGTTAATTTTAACAAGCATAACTACCGATTAAAAAAATACAGAAAAGAAAATAAAAGTAAAAGGTGAGTAAATTGACTAATAAAAGATATAGTGGAGTAGATGGAGAAAAAAATTTAAGAATGGATTTAAAAATGGTAAATATAATGAAATATTTATTCTTAATTTTATTAGTATTTACATTAGTATATTCACAAGTAGGTGATTTATATGATTTAGCAATAGACAATAAAACTGTATATTTATTAAGTGTTGTATTGAGTATAGTGTCTATTTCACTTAATATAATAAACGATAAAATTAAGAATATGAATATTTTAAGGTTTTTAAATGCTATAATAATATTTATCAATATGTTAATAATTGTATCAGGAGTTGCTATGTTTATATTTCCGTTATTTTTTGTTGCTCATATATCGTTAATATATGTATATACTAAAAAAAGTAAAATAAGAGAAAAAATAACCGAAAAAATGAATAATAAAGTGATTAATTCATTGCCGAGAGTAGCTATTTTATTTGGTTTATTTATAGTACCATTTATAGATGTATCTATAAATTTTATGATTGTCTTAATGTATCTGGCAATGATAGTTGCAGAAATAGCATATTTAGATGTAATAAATTTAAATGTTGATGCTTTGAAAAAGTATAAACTAACTAAATATTACAAATAATAGACAATAAAGTTTAATATATATAATTGCCTTAGTAAATGTATATTAAGTGTGGTATCTAAAATTATAAAAGGTATTAGAAAGGAAACCTATGAAGAAAAAATTAATAATATTAAATATTGTATTTATAAGTATTTGTGGAATATTAATAGTAAATGATTTTTACTATATATTAAGAGATGGAGCAATATCAATAGATGGAAGGGTATCATTAAGTATGATACATTTTGTAGTGAAGTTTATATTGTTTAGTATGGGGATTATTTTGTTAAACATAGCTATAATTAAAAACAAATTAATATTAGGGATTAGTATTATGCTTATATTTATTATTATAGGTATAATAGGAGCAAATTTAACATATGCTAAATATAATGAAGTAACATCAGATAGTGATTGGTTTAGTGATGGAATTAATTAGTAAGAAAGGATTAAATGGAGTTAAAATAGAATATCAAGAAGAAACGGCTAAAAAATAAATAAACAAAAGTAAGAAATGATTTGCAAGAACAAAAAAAGAAAATAACCGCTGAAATATTCTCAAGAATAAGAAGTATTCAGATATTTAAAGGTGAATTGCAAGAGATAATAAATTATTATGATACAATGATAGAAACTTGTCAAGACTATAGAAGCAAATTTGTAGATATAGGAGAAGTGTAGTATTACATAGTATTCAATAATAAAGGAGTATAAAAGAGAAATTTCAAGAGTGCAGTTTGTTATAATTTAGATGCTTTTCTTAAACAAAAAGTATAATAGTGTACTAGAATTAATTGAAAAAGTATATGTAAAAAGTTTGACTGTTAAAATAATAAAAAAGTAAGTTAGGTAATTTCCTAATTTATTTTTTTATTATTACAGTTTTATATAAAACTTCATATTCACTTTTTGTTCTGTAACCATTTTATAAAGAGCTTTTATGTTAGCTAATACTTTGTTATTAGTAAATAATCTATCAATAAAATGGATTTTAATATCAAAATTATTAACTATATTTCTTGTTTCAATTGTATTTTTCAAAACATCTCCTAAACAGTGTTTACTGAAAAACTTAAATCTATTTATTTTATTGGTAGTCATGTAAAAAAATATAATATAAGCATTGTTATATAAGAAAATACTCTAATACATTCGATAGTTATTTTATTAAGTGTGTTTAATAAAATTATATTTGAAAGGAGGTTCCTTTTTTATTTAATTTTACAGAAAATATTTGCTATTGGCATTTTATATTTAATAGCATTAGGTTTACAACTTATAAGATATATAAGCTTATGATAAACCTAAAATATAAACAATGTATGGTGTTGTTAAATGTAGTAGAAAAATTATTGTAAAGTTTAGAAATAAGACAAAAAATCTAAAATAGATACTTTTTAATATTATTAAAAATACTAATATCCTTACTGGAATTATGATAAATAGTGCTAAAATAAGTCAAACATAAAAGTAAAAGTTTACTTAATTTGTTATTTATAGTATAATTATATTGTACGCTACAAAAAATAAGGAGGAACATATGGAAAACAAGTTATCAAAAACAGCATATGGTGGAATCAAAGGTTCGCAGTATACCCCCTATATTACAAAGCAGCGCAAATTAAAGGAATTAACTCCTTTAGTTATCATTATTGGGGTAATTTTAGCAGCGTTATTTGCTGCTTCTAATACTTATGCAGCTTTAACTGCCGGAATGACCGTAGCAGCCGGAATTCCAGGAGCAATATTAGGGGGTGGATTATTACAAATATTATCCAAAAAGTCTAATGCTCTGAATACTAATTTAGTGCAAGGAATGGCTTCAGGTGGGGAAAGTATGGCTAGTGGTATTACATTTGTTTTACCAGCATTATTTTTAATTGGAACAGATGTAAAATTTATTCCTGGGGTATTAGTTGGAGTCGTAGGAGCTTTATTAGGAATTTCAATTACTTCAGCGGTATATAACTATTTGATTGTTAAAGAACATGGAACTTTATCATATCCTGAAGGAATGGCTATAAGTGAAACAGTAGTATCAACAGATGCCAAAGGAGAAGGTTTAAAAATAATGGGATTAGGAGCTGGACTAGGGGCCGTTATTTCAGCTTTATCAATTTCAATATTCGGTTTTATTTCTTCAACTTTTTCGATAAGTGGGGGAAATTATAAATATCAATGGTCAACAGATGCTAATCCAATGTTAGTTGGGATTGGATTTATTGTAGGAATGGAAGTTGCGGTCGCTATGTTTGCCGGAAGTGTTTTAGCTAACTTTGCTATTATTCCTTTAATTGGTTATTTTACATCAATGGCTGATCCCGCTCAAGTTACTTGGAATACTATTGGAACATCAGGAGAGGTTGCTTTAAATACTTTAGGAGCAGCAGATATTCAATCTACTTTTACTAAATATATTGGGGCTGGAATGATGTTAGCTGGTGGAATTATTGGAGCTATTAAATTAATTCCAGTAATTATAAGTTCTTTAAAAGAAACAATGGCAGCTAACAGTAATAGTGAAAGTTCTTCAAAAGTTACGGGAATTGTTTTTATAAGTGCGATTATTTTATTATTAATCTCTACCTTTGTTATAACTAATTCATTTTTAATGATCATTGTTACCTTTATTTTAGTTTTATTATTTTCCTTTTTATTCTCTGTTGTAGCAGCGAGAATGACTGGGAATATTGGAACATCTAATTTACCGGTATCAGGAATGACAATTGCTTCATTATTAATGGTAACTGTAACTTTTGTTGTCTTTGGTCTAATAACAAATCAAGAAATTTGGACTAATGAAGCTGGTAATATTACATTATTATTAGCATTAACTGTAGTTGTTAGTGCGATTTCTTCAGCCGGAGGTTATGCTCAAACCCAAAAAGTTTCCTTTGTAATTGGAGGAAATAAAGATATTGTTCAAAAAATGTATGTTTTAGCAACGACGGTTGGGGTCGTTGTAACTGTAGGAGTTGTTATAATTTTAAAAGATGCTATTTTATCAGGAGCTGCTCCAGCACCACAAGCAACCTTAATGGCTTCAATTACTTCAGGAATTTTAGCTGGTAATTTACCATGGGCTATTATTTTTGTAGGAATGTTTATGGCTTTAGTATTATTATTTTTAGACTTACCAATTATGACTGTAGCTTTAGGATTTTATTTACCAATGGGAACAGTTACGGCAATTTTAATAGGAGCTTTAGTTAAATACTTTATTGAAAAAATGAATAAAAAAGATCAAGAACAAGTTGACCAAAAATTAGAAAAAGGAACTATTTTCTCTTCAGGATTAATTGCTGGAGGAGCGATAATGGGACTTATTGGCGCCTTTTTAGCTGTTTTTGCTACTAATGGTGATATGGCAACGTACTTTTTCTTTTTAGGACATACTGATGATGCTGGACTTCATCCGATGTTAGAAGGTAATATTTTTGCTCTAATTTTAATCCTAGTCTTAGGAATTATTACTTTCTTTTATATTAATAAAAAAAAGGCTAAAAAATAATGGCTAATAATCACGACCCTTATTTAAAATTAATACCAACACTTAACCAAAATTTAGAACATCGAGTAAATGAGAAAAATATCGTATCTTTAGTAACGAAAAATAATCATAAAATTCAAAATTTATTTAGGAAATTAAGCGTGAATATTCCATTAGAAACTAAAATAGAAATGGATGAATATTCATCCTTTGTATTTTTACAAATTAATGGAAAACAAAATGTCTATAAAATTGGACAAAAAGCTCAAGAAAAATTTCCGAATAATAATGAAATGTTATATGAAAGATTAATCATCTTTTTAGATTATTTAGAAGAAAAAAAACGAATTTTTTATCAATAATTTAGTTAAAGTAAAGGTGAATTTGTAAAAATATAAGTTCACCTTTAATAATGTTTGGCAAGATTATTTAAGTATTTAAATATAGTTAAGAAGTATAATTTATAACGTTCAATCTTCAAATTAAGAAAAAAATAAAAAATACTTATAAAAAAATTATATAAAGATTGTAAAATGTTCATAAATTTAGTAAAATAATTAAGAATAATTAATCAAGGAGGAAACATGGCAAAAGAAAAATTTGATAGAAGTAAAGAACATGTTAATATAGGAACAATAGGACACGTTGATCACGGTAAAACAACATTAACAGCAGCAATTACAACAGTATTAGCTAAAGCAGGTAAAGCTGAAGCTCGTGCATATGACCAAATCGATGGAGCACCTGAAGAAAAAGAAAGAGGGATTACAATCTCAACAGCTCACGTAGAATATGAAACAGAAAACAGACACTACGCACACGTAGATTGCCCAGGACACGCTGATTACGTTAAAAATATGATAACAGGAGCAGCACAAATGGATGGAGCTATTTTAGTAGTAGCTGCAACAGATGGACCAATGCCACAAACAAGAGAACATATTTTATTATCAAGACAAGTTGGAGTACCTAAAATAGTAGTATTCTTAAATAAAGTAGATATGGTAGAAGATGAAGAATTAATTGAATTAGTAGAAATGGAAGTAAGAGATTTATTAAGTGAATATGATTTCCCAGGAGATGATACACCAATTATTGCCG
>JBKDZV010000050.1:0-1995 GCA_047971455.1 Mycoplasmatales bacterium
ATTAAAGCTAATTATAATTTTGATGCTGCTAGTGATCAAACAGCTATGCAAAGATTAAAACCAGAAGCTGAAAAGCCAAAAAAGATTTATCATCATTAACAACTGTGCATATTTCTTTACCGTTTTTAGGAATGAATGATAATGGACCAATAAGTGTAGAATTAGATTTATCAAGAGCTAAATTTGAAGATATGACAGCAGATTTAGTAGCAAGAACATTAGGACCAGTAAGAAATGCTTTAAAAGATGCAGATTTAAATAAAAGTGAAATTGATGAAGTGATTTTAGTTGGAGGTTCAACTAGAATTCCAGCTGTTCAAGAAGCAATTAAAAATGAAATTGGTAAAGATTCTCATAAAGGAGTTAATCCCGATGAAGTAGTAGCAATGGGAGCAGCAATTCAAGGAGGAGTATTAACAGGAGATGTTAATGATGTAGTATTATTAGATGTTACGCCATTATCATTAGGAATTGAAACAATGGGGGGAATTTCAACAAAATTAATTGAAAGAAATACAACAATTCCTACATCTAAATCACAAGTTTTCTCAACCGCAGCTGATAATCAAACAGCAGTAGATATTCATGTATTACAAGGAGAAAGAGAAATGGCTAGTGATAATAAAACATTAGGACGTTTCCAATTAGGTGATATTCCAGCAGCACCAAGAGGGGTACCACAAATTGAAGTTAGCTTTGATATTGATGCTAACGGGATTGTAAATGTTAAAGCTAAAGATTTAGGAACAAATAAAGAACAATCAATAACAATAACATCAAATACTAACTTATCAGAAGATGATATTGAAAAAATGGTCAAAGAAGCAGAAGCTAATGCTGAAAATGATAAAAAGAAAAAAGAAGAAGTAGAAACTTTAAATCAAGCAGAACAAACAGTTTATTCAATTGACAAAACAATTGAAGATGCTAAAGACCATATAACAGAAGAAGAAAAAACTAAATTAGGACAATTAAAAGAAGAATTAAATGCTTTATTACAAGTAGAAAATAAAGATATTGAAGCAATTAAAGCAAAACAAGAAGAAATTCAAAACACAATTCAACCAATTGTTACAAAAATGTATGAACAAGCAGCACAAGCTTCTCAAGCAACACCAGAAGGAGCGGCGTCAGAAGATAAAAAAGATGAAGATGATGTAATTGAAGCCGAATTTGAAGAAAAGAAATAACAAATGAATAAAAACTATTATGAAGTATTAGGAGTTGACAAAACAGCTAGTCCTGAAGAAATAAAAAAAGCTTTTAAAAAACTAGCAAAAAAGTATCATCCTGATATTTCCAAAGAAGAAAATGCTGAGGCTAAGTTTAAAGAAGTAAACGAAGCCTATGGTGTTTTATCTGATGAAGCTAAAAGACAACAATATGATAACTTTGGACATGAAGGTTATCAACAAAGAAGTAGTGCTTCAGGTTATCAATCTTATCAAAGTTATTATAATCCCAATATGGGAAGTGTAAAATTTGTAAGTTTTCAAGAATGGTTTAGTAAAAAGAATTTATTAGAAAAAATTTTATTAATTATTTTATTTATTTTATTATCTGCTGTTATTTTATTCGTTGGATTTATAGCATTAATAATTTATTTAATTGTTAAATTAATAAATTATATATTAAAATAGGAGGACAATGGCTGATAAAAGAGATTATTACGAAATATTAGGTGTTACAAAAAGTTCAACTGCTAAAGAAATTAAATCAGCTTTTAAAAAATTAGCAAAAAAATATCATCCTGATATTTCCAAAGAAGAAAATGCCGAAGAAAAATTTAAAGAAATTCAAGAGGCTTATTCTGTATTATCTGATGAACAAAAAAAAGCACAATATGATCAATTTGGCCATGCAGCATTTGACCAAATGAGTGGTGGTGGTGCTGGCTTTAATGATTTTGACTTCTCTGATATTTTCTCCGATATTTTTGGTGGAGGATTTGGTGGTGGTTTCGGTGGTGGTTTTTCAGCTCGTGAGACTAATCCA
>JBKDZV010000051.1:0-4976 GCA_047971455.1 Mycoplasmatales bacterium
AATAAAAAGTAATTTTTCTTAAGTAACAGAAAAGTTACTAAAAACAGTCGTGAATATAGTTGTGCTTTATTATCTCAAAACTAGCTAACAAAAATTATACTATAATGAAAAAATCCGAAAGAGAATTATCTCTTCCGAATTTTACTTTTACAAACTTTTTATCTTAAATATTTAAAACTAATTTTAATTTTATAGTTCAACAATTCTATCAGCGTAGTTTGCCATATCTTTTCGATATTATATAAAAGTATATGAATAAAATACTTATCTTAATTCATATATCTATAAATTTCTATTTAATGATGCCCTTTAGCCATATTTATCTCAAACTATTTATTGTATTTATTATTTGAACTAAAGTATTTCTTAATATAATAAGTTATTTTAGTTCCGTTGAGTATAGATTAAAAATGGATTAGACTACCCTTAAGAAAATTTCCTTGAAAATGGTTATAATTACCATTCCCCTAATTTAATATTTATCTAGTTATTAGTAAACTTCTGAATTTAAAGAATCTTTTTGTCTAACTAACTTTGTATCTTGTAGTTTGTAAATTACATCGCAACTATTAGCAACTGTTAAATTATGCGTTACAATTATTACAACTTTATTTAATTTTTTTAAAATATTAATTATTTCTTGTGCACTTGTTTCATCTAATGATCCTGTTGGTTCATCAGCTAAGATAATATCTGATTTTTTAAGAATTGCCCTAGCTATGGCTATTCTTTGTTGTTCTCCACCACTTAACTGTAAAATTGGAGTTTTTAATTCATAATTAATTCCCATTGACTTTAGAGTTTTAATTTTAAGCTCTTCTTTTTGAACTTTATTTAAATCTTTACGATATTTTAGCCCAATATCTAAATTATAATTGATATCTTTATCAACTACTAAGCCAAAATTTTGTAAAATAAAACTTACCTTTTCTCTTAAATAAATATTTTGGTTTTTTTTATTTAATTCAAAAGTATCATTGACTTTAATAGTTCCTGTATATTCTAAGTCTATTCCACCAATTATATTCAATAATGTTGTTTTTCCACTTCCACTTTTCCCAATAATAGCTATTGTTTTAGGCTCTTTTATTTGTAAATTAATCCCACTTAAAACTAACTTTTTCTCATATTCTTTCGTTATATTGATTAAGTTTATTTTATTCATTATCTACTTTACCCTTTCCTTTTAGTTGGATTACTAAATTATCAGGCATTTCTATTTGTTTTTTAACTTTTATATCAGCATAGCTTTTAGCATCTGTAAAATTATATGTTGTTGTATTATCAACAATAATACTAGCATCCTCACAATTTTCAAGACAACTTAAAGTATACTTTCCTTTTGGTACCTCGTTTATCCCTGCTTGATCAAGTGTTAGTTCTATTTCAGATTTTCCATTGAACGCTAAGTATCCTCCAATAAGTAGCACGCATAAAAATAATACAATTACTATTAATTTTATTATTTTTGTTATTTTTTTAGATTTTTTCATTAATTTTCTCTCCTTTTTAAATAGTTTAAAATTTCTTTTTTTAAAATACATTTATGATAAATAACTAAACTCAGTAGTTCTAAAAGTAAAAAGCCTAAAATTATATATAAAATATTTATATTAGTCATGATATAAAGTCCCCATCCTATAATTAATATTAAAGTATACACTAAACATAAATTAATAAAATATGGCTCATAAATGTTAAACACTTTCCAACCAGCTGAATATTTAAGGGCAATATCTTTTTTATGTTCTACAAAATATGAATTAATTATTGTGATAAAAATTAAACATAATATTGCAAAACTAATACTTAAAAATATAAATCCTTTTAAAACAATCATCATTTTGTTATAAACTTCTTCCATGGCTTGGCCAGATTTTGAATAATAATTTACAACATCGTGACTCACGTTTGCTTCTTGTAAAGGTGCATTAATATTATGTTCTTTAACAAAATAGTCTCGGGTTGAATTCCCATTCAAGCCATAAAAAAAGTCATCTGCCATATATTCAGGGTTAAAATTAATATAAATCGCATCTTTTACGTAACCTGAAGGATTATTTATTAAATATGAATTGTACATAAACTTATTTTGGTCATCTTTAATATAAATAATTTCAAAATCATTTTCAGTAATTTTATCATTAAAAGAGACTGATTGTTGAATTATATCATTAATATTAACAATATCTTGATATTTTTGAGGAATAAAAACTTCTATTTTTTGAGAATTTAAGTCTTGGGCTTGAATTGGTTGATTGTTTAAATCTTTTAAATTTAAATACGCTAAACTATTATCATTTATATATACTGTATCACAGAATGCTAAACCCTCTCCTTCTGTCATATCCACTTCTTCATTTGCTGCCATTTCCATCATACATCCATCAAATGTACTTTCTTCTAATTCCATGGGATAAATTGCTATTCCTTGTAATTCATTAACTGTTTGTTCATAAAATGTTTTAAAATTTCTTCCTGTTTTTCTTATTCCTTCAATTCCAATATCAATATTTTCCGTTGTGTTTATTGGCGTAATTATATAATCAGCTATTTCTTGATAATTATGATAAGAAATACTTAAGTTAATTAAAATACTCGATATGCTGATTAAAAAAATAATCATAAATGCTGAAATTATTATAATAACAAGTTTAATAACATTATAAAATTTTAAAATTTTATTAAACTTATAAACATTAATTAATGAAATTTGAGGTTTTAAGATATAAAAAATAATTAAATTTATTATTAAATAAATTAATAAAAATATAACAAAAGTTATAATAAAAATTTTACTATATAATAAAATTTGTTGGTAATAAAGTAAACTACCACATATAAATAACACTATAAAAATAAGGCTAACTTCAAAAATACTATTAATATTATACTCTTTTATTAAAGTAACATTTTTATAACCATTAATTTTTTTTATTCTTTTTTCCTCCAATACTTTTATAGCATCGTTTACTTCTAAGAAACTTAATATTAAAATTAATAAAACTATTAATAATAAAACAAACCAAGTTCTACTTATATAGTCAAAAATTTTATCATTATTTGAGAATTTTTTAACTTCAGCAATACCATCACTTTCTAATTCATTAATAAAGTTAGATATATTTGTAGTTGTTCCTTGTAATTTTAAAGTGGCATTATTCCCAAAATAATAATTAGTTGCTTCTTGAAGATCATATATTTCTTGATGTTTGAAACTTAAAGATTTTTTTTTAGCTTTTGGATTAGAAGAATAAGTAATCTGATTTTTATCTTTTATTGTTGAAAATAGAATATTAATATTATTTTGTTCTCCCAATTCACTTATATTATTTAAAAATTCTTCATTACTTGTATTTGATATTTTACTTATTAAAATACTAACTCCATTATTACTATTTACCTCATTGATACTCTTAAATAATATAAATACTAATATTAATGCTAATCCTATCATTAAATATGTTGCCTTAGATTTTTTAAACATTATATTCCTTTATTTAGATATAAAATATAATGTTTATATTTTATATCTTTTTATAGCAAATTTTATTTGCTTAATCTTGATCCTGGTAAGTTACTTGAACACCAGGATATTGTCCTACATTAACTCCAACATTTTTATTACTTCCTACTGATTTATATCCATTTCCTAAACCACCATCAACATTTTTTATTTGGCAATAATGTTTCCAGAAGTTTGATAAACACACCAAACTCTTGCGTCGTTTGAACCATATGACCATATTGTAGAAGCTGAAAAACTTGTTACAGAAACTAAACAAAATAATAGTGTAAATCCAAAAATTTGCTTACTCATTTTTTCTCCCTAAATTTTTATTTAGGGAGATAGCTATCTTTCTTATTATACTCCACTAGAACATAAAAGTCAAATAAATTTTAACTTATATGTTCTAGTGGATTTTGAATTGTGATAACTTATAATTTGACAAAATTATGAATTAAAATTATTAATACTTAATTATTGCTTATTTATTTATACTCTTCCATTAGAATTATTCAAATATTTCATGTCCTATTATTGTCTTATTGTATTCTAAAAAATTATGTACTTTTACAACGTATCTTTAAGTATATATTCCAATTTTGGAAAAAGGATTAAAATATTGATACTATTAATACTATTATACATATTACTAATAACAGCATCATTATTGGATTTACAATATTTAATACTGATGTTTTGATTACAATATTTCTATTATCATCCATCGTTTCATCAATAATCTCTAATTTTTCATTTATTTCATTAACTACCTCTAAGAGAGTACTATTTACTTTTATGCTTAGCTCTATTAATTCATTGTTTCTGTTATTATTACTTTTATTACTATTATCATTTGAAATTATATTTAATGTATTTAATATATTATCTAGTCTATAAATTACTTCCTCTACCTTGTCTTCATCCTCAACCGCTTCTTCAACCTCATGTGTTTTTATCTCAATTTCTTCATCAATTTCATAAAATATTTCAAAATCATCTGTATCCAATGCTGTGTTGCATTGGTTTTTTAAAAATATAATTATTTCTTCATCCTTAGTATTTTTAGACTGTGGTATCTTCATTCTTTTTAAAGTTCCATCTTTAAATTTTATTTTTACTATTAATTTATTTGTATTTTATGGTTATTCTCTTAAAACACAAAGATTATTTATTGAACAATATGCTAGTGAATCTAAGTAAGTTTAAAGATTTGACTATTTTAGAAGACAATGGCTATTCTGCTAAAGATGAAAATAGACCTAGATATAAAAAGTTATTAAATTTAATTAAATCTAAAGAAATTAGTACTATTATTATCCATAAGATTGATAGATTAGCGAGAAATATTATCGACTTTAATAATTTTGTTAATTTATGTTCAGCCAATAATATTAATCTAATAGATATCACGGATAATATTAATTTTAATTCAGCAGTAGGTAGAGGAACTTCTAATATTATGATTTCC
>JBKDZV010000052.1:0-2134 GCA_047971455.1 Mycoplasmatales bacterium
AATGTAATAACTATTGATTAAAATGTAATAATTATTACATTGTATAGAATAGAGGAAAAATGAAACGATTAATAATAGTATTATGTTTATTTGGAATATTATTTATTGAAGTAGGAAGTGTAAAGGTTAATGAATATCAAAGTACGAAACAACTAGAATCAATTTTTGTTAAAGATATAGCATCGTATAATCTTGTAAGCGTTGATAGTGAGAACTCACAAAAGTTAAGTAACTTAGTTTATAATTTTATTACTGAAAACGATGAATATACTTATGAGTTTTCTCTTAATAGTTCAATGCCTATAGCAATTTACTCTTTGGCAAAGAATATTGAATTCCCAATGATAGAGGGAGAAATGTTTAAAGATAATGAAATACCTGAAGCACTAATAGGATTAGACTTTGAAAAATTATATAATTTAGAGGAAAAAAAAATAAATGATGAAATTTCTCTTGATGATGCTCATGCCAGTGTAGTTGGTAGAATAGGAACTAAAACATATTCAAGTGATTTGAACGATATTGTTGTTTTAGATAAAGATATTTTACTAAGTAATCCTGATATACTTAATAAAATATCTACAATAAACATCTCTAATCCTAATAACTTAACAGGATTTGATGACATCCAAAAGGAATTTGAAAAATTATTTAAGATGCATAATTTTGAATTAACAGAAGGAAATATGACATATGCAGGAGTATCTATAGATTTAATAAAGTTTATTAGACAAGTTTTAATACAATTATCAGGAATATTAGTAATTTTAATAATTGTTTTATTAGTTTTAATAAACTCTATAATAGTTAATGAAAATAAGTTATGTAGTATTTATCAATTATTAGGATATCGTAAATCGAGAATTTTGTTAATAAAAGCTAGAGAAAAATTAAAAATATTTAGTAAAATAATGATTTTATCCATTATTTTACAATATATACTTAGCCTTATTTTTTATAACATCTTTACTACACCGAATATAGTAATACTAATATATTATATTTTTACGAACATAATAATATATTTAATTTATATGATTTTATTATGTATAAAGTTATATCATTACAGTATTAGAGAAGGATTATAATGAAAATTTTAAAGTATAGTATAAATGAAATATATCAAAATAAGTTTAATATGCTATTATTATTAATTATGACTTTTATAGTTATTATAAATGTATATATACTGCTATGTTTGATTTCTGATAATTATAATAATAGTAAAGTACCTAATGAAATAAAGAATCACGATATAATATCAATGGTTAATTTACGACCTATGAATTATAGTGAAACCTCATCAGAAGTGTATAATAAATTTTTCACAGATGTCTTAACTTCAAATTATAAAGATAATTTATTTCAATTTAAAAAAACAGAATTTACCTCAACCTTAGATAAGTCAATATCAACAGGAGAAGAAAATCCATTTAATTTAGATGATAATTTGAATTTACAAAGCATTGATGGATTAATTGCTTCAAAGAACTTTTTAGAAAACCAAGATATTAATATTAAATTTTTAGATGAAGAAAATTGGGAAAACTTTAATAATAATAAAGTATTAATACCTATTAAATATGCAAGTAATTATCAATTAGGAGATAGTATAGAGTTTTATACGCCTTATTATAATGAAACTGATGAAAATATTGTACAAATGAAAAAATATAAAGTAGTTGGATATATTGAGGAAGATTCCAAGGTATTAAGTCCACAATCTTTAAATCAGGAAAAAGTGGATGAAACAATTATATTTCCAGCTGTTAATATGGAAGAGTATAGTTATAATAATATAGAGTATGATGGGATTTCTCAAGAATTAATTATGAGTGCATATTTCTATATAAAAGAAGACAACTTATCCAAATTAACCGATGAAATTACTTCTATTGGAAAAAACAGTAAGATGTCAATAAACTTAACAGATAATGCTGCAGCTACAAAAATAACAGCTAAATCAGAAAAACTAACTTTAATAAATAATTTAAAACTAAGTATTCCTATAATAATATTATTTATTATTGGTTTGAGTTATATCATTAGTAATATTTTGAAAAGAAGAATTAAATATCTTTCAATTCTTTCATCTATTGGTGCAAAAGAAAGGTTTATTAAATTGATGTATTTA
>JBKDZV010000053.1:0-1508 GCA_047971455.1 Mycoplasmatales bacterium
CTTAATGAAGTAGATAATGATTCTCTACTTCTTAATTCTTTTATAGATCTATCTCTTACTTCTTCTTCATGTTTTTCAATTCCGTATTTAACTTGAAATTGATCAAATTCATCTAGTCTTTCAAATTGTTCAGGAGTAATAGATCTTAATTCATCAATATCCATATCTTCTATTGGACCTAATAAATATTTATCATCATCTTCATAATACATAATATATAACCTCACTTAAATTTTAACATTATTAAAAATTGATAAATATATTACTTTCTATTTTGTAAAAGTTAAGTATAAAAAAATTGACACTTAGGTGTCAATAAAATATTATATTTATTATATCTATTTTTAATCTGATGGAATAATAAGTGATATACCATAGAATATACCTGCAAGGAGTAATAATCCCAAAACTATTGCAAGTATAATAACTACAATCGCAAGTACAATAACTATTACTATGAAAACACTCACTCCTATAATTAATCATAATGTCGCTGGTAGACTTCATCTAATTTTAAAGGTCCATTGAGCAAAACTAACACCAGTTTTAAATGTTGAAATGAAATTTTCATTTAATCCAAGATCTTCACCATTTTTTATATAGTATGCTGCAGCATCTCTAACTACTAAGCTATTTATATATGAGTGTTCTAAATTATTTATAAATCCGTATTTCTTATGTACTAGTCTAACAAATTTCTTTCTTTCACTTTTTAAATAATTTATACGAAAAAGTGTTGGTAAAATATAATGAAGCGAGTCCTCGTAGTAATTATCATAGTATCCATTCATATAAGCATTATAAATAACTTTTCTTTTAATTATGTAAGTCATTAATATAACTAATAATCAAATTACAACTGTAACTATAGATACATTGATTAGATTAATATTAACAAGCCCACCTATAAAGTAACTTATTATAGCTAATACCGAAATTAAGAATAATATTATTTCTATTACTGAACCAATAGAATTTACTAGTCCGAATGCTCTATTATGTTTAATAGGATTAACATCTGCTACGGATAGATCATTAATAGCTTGAATTCCGCAATCAATATTAGAACCTGCATTATAATCTATTGATACAGGTGGATAATATCCATCTTCGGAATCAGGTTCATGATGTCCTATTGAATTACCTTTTGTTAATTCAGAATTATTATTTGGTGTTTCATTTTCTTTTTTAGTTATTTCAGATTGACTTGAATTTTCTAATCTACTTTCAACCTTCTCTGTTTTAGCTAACAACAATTCATAATATTCACTAATTGCAATTTGATCTTCTTCTTTTAATTGATCTCACTCTTCATCAGTGATAGCTTCCATTTTTTCTAAAGTAAGATTTTCAATCTTACCAAGTTTTAAGTTTCCGTTTTTATAATACATCGTAAAATTTACCTCATTTAAATTTTATCACTTTGCAATATTATAAATATGACTTAATTAATATCTTCTTTGATCTCTTCTTTCATCTTCACTAGTCCCAGCTCCAGCTAACAAGAA
>JBKDZV010000054.1:0-6278 GCA_047971455.1 Mycoplasmatales bacterium
AAAAATACTCTGAATTTTCAGAGTATTTTAATAGGAACATAATTGAAAGAATAATTAGAAATAGAATATATACAGGTATTATTGAATATGCAGGCATTGAATATAAATTACTAGATAATATTGTTGCTGATGAGTTGATTGAAAAGTTAAATGATAGGAGTAAATATATTAAGTCAATTAAGACCATGAGATATTATAAGTATTACTATAAGATTTACTATATGGATAATAGAATGTATCCAACAACATCTATCAAAAGATATAAAGATAAGGTTAAAGAATATCCATATTATCGTGATAAAAGTAAAAATGTGTACATAGCAGAGAGTAAGTTAGATAAAATACTAGAAGGTGGCTTAAAACAGCAAAATTTAGTGAATGTTGATAAAGTAAATAGGAAGTTAGAAAACTTAAAGAAGATGTTTGCTATGGGTGATGTTGATGAAGAGGGATACACTGAAATGAAAAAAGAAATTAAAAATAGTAAAGTAAATTTAGAAGAAGTTCAACGCATAGAAATAGATGAACATTTTAATATCAAAATAGTATTTGTAAATGGACAAAATTGTAGTGTTGGGTATAATAGGGGAAGATGGTAGAAAATAAAAAGAATTTAAAAGTAAATAATTAATAAAGATGTTACAATTTATAGTATAAAATTAAATAATGGGAGTTAATCATGAATAATTTATTTTCGTTTGTAACAATCATAACTGCAATTGTAACAGCTTTTGTAGCTGTAATAGGTATACTTTTAACATGGAAACAAATAAAAATTAACAATAAACATCATTTATTTGATAAAAGAATTAATAGTATTTTATTTGTAGAAGAATTATTAACAACTTATAAACAAAATCGCACTCGTCTTAATAATGAGAAAAATGAAGGATTATTACTTACTAATGATTTTGAATTTACTTTCTTAACAAATAATACATATTTGGAGGCAATAACTGCAGTAATAGGAGAACCGTTGAAAGAAGAGGAACATAAGAAGTTTTTGTATAAACTAGAAGATATGAAAAAGGAATCAATTAAAATAGAATATTTATTTTCAAAAGGAAAAGGGGAAATATTAAGTGAGTTTATAATTAAATATAAGGAACTACTTTTTAGTATGTATCAATATCAAATATTGTTAATTCATATCAAAGAACAAAATGATAAAAATGTGAAATATAAAATTTTAACTACCGCAGAAGATTTATCAGAGCAATTTGGAGAAAAAAAATATAAAGAAAAATATGTAGAAACGCTAAAAAATCTTGAGGTAGCATATTTGAAAATAGGAGAAAATAATATTATAGAGAAAGTTCGTAAAGAAACGCATATATTAAAATCATAAATAATTTGCTATATAAAATGAAGAAGAGATTAATTTTGAAATAAATTCATTTCATAAAAAATTAGTAGATTTTTGATGGAAATTGTAAGCGATATATTAGAATGTAGTGTTTAGTATAATATTAGTAACCTGATAGAATTTAACAACAAATGTACAAAGTGGAAAATTATGATAGTAAAGTAAATGTAATGAGATTTTGATATAATATAATTATAAAAAAAATTAAATTAATAATATGTAGATTAAAATAGAATTATAAATGAGGATAAATGTTAAATGAACATGATTTTGAACTAAAAGTAATAAAATATTTTGAAGAAATAGGTTATAAGTATATAACTAGTAGTGATTTGTTGAATAAAAGAAAAGATTTAGGAACAGTAATTTTATTTGATGTTTTAGAAGAAGCTATTAAGAACATTAATAAGGATATATCTCAAGCTGAAGTAAATAGTATAATTGCTAAAGTTAGATCCATGGATGATATTTCATTATTTAATAGTAATAAAAATGCTATAAATGTATTATCAAATGGGATAAAAATAAGAAATGAAATAGAAGATATAACTAAAACTTTTAAAATAATAGATTATGATAATGTTAACAATAATAATTATGTAGTTACAAATCAATTTAAAATGATTTCTTCTCATCAAAATTATGATAATCAAATTCCAGATATGGTAGTTTATATAAATGGTTTACCTATTTCAGTTATTGAACTGAAATCTCCTAGCCTAGATGATGTTAGTAGAACTATTGATGATGCCTATTTTCAAATGAAAAATTATCAAGGCTATATGCTAACATTATTTACTTGGAATATAATAAATTCTATATCTAATAAACATATTAATAGATATGGATCACTTACTGCACACTATGCAAGATATTCTAATTGGCGAAGTTTGAAAAATGATAAAAGAGAACCAGATAAGTATTTTTTCCAAAATTTGTATGATAAACAAAACATATTAACAATAGTAAAAGATTTTTCTTTTTATACGTCAGGAGATGATTCAGCAAAAATAGTAGCAGGATATCATCAAATTAAAGGAGTAAAAGAAGCTTCAAAACAAATTATAAACGCTATAGATAATAAGACTAAAAAAGCTGGTATATTTTGGCATACACAAGGTTCTGGTAAGTCTTTATCAATGGTCTTTATGACAAGATATGTAAATAATATAAAGAAAAAATTAACAACTTTAATAATTACAGATAGAAAGGATTTAGATAATCAATTATCAGCTACTTTTTTAGGAGCTAGTGACTATTTAAATCAAGAAGTAAAGCAAATAGATTCTATAAACGATTTAAAAAATACATTAAATAACAAGGTACAAAATGGAATATATTTATGTACAGTTCAAAAATTTGATGAGACTATAGGAGAATTATCAGGGCGTGATGATATTTTAATAATTTCTGATGAGGCTCATAGATCACATAAAAATATTAATGGTAAGTTAGCAGTTATTGAAGATGAAATGAAAGTAGAGCAAAAATATGGATATGCGTATTACCTAAGAGAAGCATTTCCTAAGGCAACTTTTATAGGATTTACAGGTACTCCCATTGAAACTGACGATTATCAAACAAAAGATATCTTTGGAGATTATGCAACAAAGTATTTAATGAGTGATGCGGAGATAGATGGTTTTGTTGTACCTATAAAATATGAATCAAGACATGCTCAATTAAAAATAGTAAATGAAAAGAAAAAAGAATTAGATGAACTATATGCCAATATAAGAGATGATATAGTAAATTCTTCTGATCTAAAAGCAGATGTTCAGAAGCATTTGAATAAAAAAGTTCAAAAAATGGATATGATTATTGGAGATGATAATCGTATTGAAGAAATAGTAAATGATTTTGTTAAACATTATAAAACAAGACAAAATTTACTTAAAGGTAAAGCTATGTTTGTAGCATATAATAGAGAAATTGCCTTCAAGTATTATTACAAAATTATAAAAAAAGCACCAGAATTAAAAGAAAATATTAGATTGATATTAACTGCCAATAATCAAAAAGATACTCCTGATATGATTGAATTAATTAAAAATGATAAATATAGAAAAGAATCAGCAGAAGAGTTTAAAAAACCGAACAGTGACTTTAAAATAGTGATAGTAGTAGACATGTGGTTAACAGGTTTTGATGCTCCATCTTTAGATACTATTTATTTAGATAAGCCTATAAAAATGCATAATTTAATGCAAACAATAGCTAGAGTTAATAGAACATATACAGATAAAAATGATGAACGTTTAGTAAAAGAAGTAGGACTAGTTGTTGATTATATAGGATTATGGAAGAAATTGCAAGAAGCTTTAGAATTTTATACAATTGGAGGGAAAGGATTATTAGAACAAGGTCCGGAAGATATAGAAGAACTTAAAGGAAAAATATTAACATATACAAATAATATATATGCAAAAGATTTAGATAATAAGATAATTATGAACAGTAATAAAAGGTCTGATACTGAATATTTATTTGAATTGGTTGAATCTATTCAAAGAATAGTAGTAGAGAAAAAAATAAAGCAATTGTTTGTTAATAAAGTTAAAAAACTTACTAAAGCTTTTGTTTCTATAATAACTATCTGTACAGAAGAAGAAAAATTAAAAATGCAATTATTAATTACTGCAAGATCAATGTTAATAAAAAGAGAATTAGGAGAACTTGATATTGATTTAAAAGTTAAGGAATTAAAAAAACTAATTGCGGAATCAATTGTACATAATAAAACAATAATTAGTGATAATATAGATGGAGAAGAAGTATCACTAACTAATATAATAAATTATATAAAAGATATTGCTCCTGAAACTGTAGATGATGAGTTGCAGGTTGAAAAGTTAAGACATGCAGTTTTTCAAGGAATAAATTCTTTGAAAAATATTAATATGGTAAGAGAAGAAAAATTAACATTGAAGTTACAAGTTTTACTTGACAAATATGATTCTAATCATATAACAGCCGAAGAATTTGTAGAAGGATTAAAACAGATAGGACATGAAATCCAAAATACTGTTGATGAAGTTGAAAATTCGGATAAAGATAGAGTTGAACTAGCATTTTTTGAAATCTTATTAGATGATGAATACTCTAAAAGTCAATATGATAAAGATAAAATTGAAAAAATAACAAATGAATTGTTTACAAAAGTTAAACCTCTACTTACTAAAAGATGGCTTTATAATGAATCAATTAAAGAAACAGTAAGAGCTGAGATGTTTACAATACTTATATTAAATGATTATCCACCAGAAGCAACTAAAGAATTGCAGGATAATTTAGTAAAACAATTAGAATTACAAATAAATACTGGAATATATCAATTAGAAGAGGAGAACTAATGGCAGAAATGGATAAAGAGTTAGAACAAAAATTATGGACAGCGGCAGATTATATGAGAGGTAATATTTCATCAGAACAATACATGCATATAGTAATTGGGATAATGTTTATTAAATCAATGTCTGATAAATATACTAAAGCGGTAGAAGCAATAAAAGAAGAATATGGTGCTAAATGGGAATTTTTTGCAGAAAATAAAGATATATTAAGTAGTAAATATAACTGTTCATTTATTATCCCTAAAAAAGCAAGATGGGAATATATTTCACAATATGCAACACAAGAAGAAATAGGAAGCAAAATAGATAAAGCCTTTTTACTAATTGAGGAAAGTAATCATGTTTTAAAAGGTTTATTTGACAAAAATTATAATAGAGAAGAACTAGACCAAAACAAGCTAGGAAATGTTGTTTCAGAGTTTTCTAATATTGATATTAACAAATATGGAGATGATATTTTTGGAAGAATATATGAATACTTTTTAGGACAATTCTTTTTAAAACAAGGTCAAAAGGGTGGGGAGTTTTATACTCCAGCTTGTATAGTTAAATTATTAGTAGAACTTATAGAACCTAAGAAAGGAACTTTATATGATCCCGCATGTGGAACTGGTGGTATGTTTGTTCAAGCCAAAAAACATTTAGAAGATATAGACGAAGATTCTACATCTTTAACAATATATGGACAAGAATATCAAGATAAAACTTGGAAGCTTGCAAGAATAAATCTTTTGTTACAAGGTTTTAATGCACAAGATATTAATTTAGGGGATAAATCAGCAGACTCATTTAAAAATGATCATCATAAAGGGAAAACTTTTGATTATATATTAGCAAACCCACCTTTTAATCAAAAAAAATGGGGATTAGAAGAATTGGAAGATGACCCTAGATGGCAATGGGGATTACCACCTAAAAATAATGCTAATTACGCTTGGTTATCACATATGTTATCTAAATTAAATTCAAATGGTAAAGCAGCGGTAGTTCTTGCTAATGGTTCACTATCAGGTTCTCAAAAAAATGAAGTAGAGTTTAGAAAGAAAGTTTTAGAAGGCAATAAAGTAGAAATGATTATATCGTTGCCAGACAAATTATTTTATACAACAGGTATACCTGTTTCAGTTTGGGTATTTAATAATAGCAAAAGTACTGAAGAAGTATTGTTTGTAGATGCTTCAAATGTTGAAGGAACTATGGTATCTAAAAAATTAAGAAAATTTGAAGAAGAAGATATAAGTAAAATAAAAGAAGAGTTAAGAAAATTTAGAAATGGAGAACAAATAGAAGAATTAGGATTTTCTAAATCAGTTACAAAAGAAGAAATAAAAGAATCAGACTATTCTTTTGTTCCAGGTAGATATGTTGGTTTTGTAAAGGAAGAAATAGATGAAGAAAAGTTAAAAGAAGAAATAAAAGAATCATCTAAAGAGCTTAAAAAATTATTTAGTGAATTTAATAACTTAATACCAGAAGTTGAAAAAGCAATAGAAAAAGCTATAAATTATACATCAGAAAAAGAATAAGGAGCCAGTAGGCTCCTTATTTTATAAGTAATT
>JBKDZV010000055.1:0-11532 GCA_047971455.1 Mycoplasmatales bacterium
ATATAACAAACTTAAGGAATAAAGATTTACCAAGATTAAGAAGAAAAATTTGCGTGATTTTTCAAGATTATAAATTGTTATCTGATAAAACAATTTTTCAAAATGTTGCTTTTTCCTTATATGTTACAGGGTATCCTAAAAATATGATTAAAAAAAGAGTTTTAGAAGTATTAAATAAAGTAGGAATAGAAGACCAAGCTCAAAAATATCCCGATGAATTAAGTGGTGGACAACAACAAAGGGCAGCGATAGCCCGAGCAATTGTTGATGAACCAGTAATTTTAGTGGCTGATGAACCAACAGGAAACTTAGATCCAGAAAATGCTTTAGCTATTATGGAACTATTAGTAAAAATTAATGAAGAAGGAACAACTGTAGTTATGGCTACACATGATGTAGGAATCGTTAATAATTTTTTGAATAGAGTAGTCTTATTAGGTGAAGGAAAAGTTATTAAAGAAGCCAAAGGAGAATATATATATGAATAGTATTTTAGGTGTTTTTGTTGGATTAAGACGAAACTTTGCGATGGCTTTTGCTTCAATAGTTTTAATACTTTTAACTCTATTGTTATTAGGATTTGCTTTAGCAATTACAATAAATACTAAACATATAAGTAACTCTATTAAAGAAGGATTAAAAATGACTGCTTATGTAAAAGTAGATGCTACAGAAAGTGAAATTCAAGATACAATAATTGCTATTGAAGGATTTGATGGAGTTATAAATGTAGAGTTATCGGACAAAGAAGAGGAACTGCAAAATGTAACTTCAGCAATTGACCAAGGAAATTTAATTGCTGATTACTTTTCTGGTGAAGCTAATCCACTGAAAGATGTTTTAAAAGTTAGTGTTTCAAAATCAGTTGATATGAATAGTTTAAAAAGTGAGATTGAATCAATTGATACAATTGACTCAGCAGATTATGGAGAAGATTTTGGTGCTGATAATTTAATCAAAGGAATGAATATGATATCATTTGGAGCAATATTAGTATCAGCCGTTTTTGCGATTGTTACGATGATTTTAATTACTAATACGATTAAGTTAACAATTAATTCTCGAAGAAAAGAAATTGAAATAATGCGATTAGTAGGAGCAACAAAAGGTTATATAACAATACCATTTGCTTTTGAAGGGGCTTTATTAGGCTTTATTGGAGGAATTATTTCCTTTACTGTAGTTTATAGTGTATATGGCGGAGTATATAACATTTTCCCTCATGAACTTTTAAATGGAATTATTACACCTGAGTATTTGTTAACTTATTTAATTATAGGACAAATAATCTTTGGATTGCTTATTGGTTTAGTAGGAGCCATAATAGCTATTAGAAATTACTTAAAGGTTTAATATGCGTTGGCTCATCTTAAATTACTTAACCTTAATTGTAGTTAATATTTTAATGGTTTATTCAGCAACTTATAAATCATTATTAGCAAATAACAAATCACCTTTTAGTGAGATTATTGTTATTATTATTTTTGAATTAATTTTTATGTTCTTTTCAGTTCTAGTTTTAAGTTATTCTAAAGGATTTAAAAAGTTAATTGATAAAAATGTATATTTAATATTTTGGACTATTATAGGAATTTTATGTTTGGTATTAATAGAAGGATCAAGTGCTGGAGGAGCAGTTAGTGTTTTAAAATTAGGGCCTTTAGTCTTTCAACCAATGGAAATGGCTAAAATATTTTTAATATTTTATATGGCTAAAATTTTAACAAAAAAAAAGCTCCCTACTAATTATGAAGAGTGGTTAAAGTTGATAATTATCCCACTAATAGCTTCTTTTTTAGTATTAGAAGAGCATGATTTAGGTGGAGCATTAATCATGCTAACTTTAATTTTAGTAATGATAATTTTAAATGGAAAAGACTTATGGAGAATCTTTAAAGCGGTATTTGTGTTAGGTGCAGTAGCGATTGGTGGAATTTTACTAATAATTAAAATTGCTCCTAATGGAAATTACCAAATTGAAAGAATTGGGGCTTGGATAAATCCTTTTAACTATTTAGATGGAGCAGGTGGTAATTTATTACAATCATATATTGCGATTTCTAATGGTGGAATAGTAGGAAGTGGTTATTTACATTCTACCCAAAATACAGGTTTTTTGTTCGCTTCAAGTAGTGATTTTATTTTTGCGGTAATTTTGGAAGTATTAGGAATTATTGGAGGAATAGTTGTTATTGCTTTAATTACAGTCTTTGCATTGCAAATTTATCGAGTTGGATATAATTCTCAAACTAAATATAATTATTTGATTTGTTCAGGATTTTCTGCTTTAATTTTAATTCAGACAATGGTAAATATTGGAGGAGTAACAGGAGTAATTCCAATGACTGGAGTAACACTACCATTTATATCTAAAGGAATAAATTCTTTAATTTTTCTATCTTTAGGGTTTTTATATGTTTTAATGGTCAAAAGAGAAAATATCCAAGAAAAAAAAGTTAAAAAAGTTAAACAAATTTAAATATACTAATTTTATTAGTATATTTTTTTATATTTCATTTTTTAATAATTAATATACTTAATCTTAGTAATTAAAATTTAAATTAGCTAAGAATTTTATAATAATATTTTTATTTTTTATTATAAGTTTTGTTATAATATTAAGTAACTTTAAGCTAATATTAATTTTAACAAAACAAAATAAACATAATAAATTTAGCAAAAGGTTAAACATTAATGAAGAATGATAAAAGGAGAAAAATATGAATAAGTTACCAAAATGTCCTGAATGTAAAGAAGACTATACATATGAAGATGCAGGAAAGTTTATTTGTCCAATGTGTAGTTATGAATGGCAAGAAGAAGAATTAATTACTGAAATTAAAGATGTTAATGGCAATGTGTTACAAGATGGAGATAGTGTAACAGTAGTTAAAGATTTAAAGGTTAAAGGTGCTAGTGGGAGTATTAAAATAGGAACAAAAGTAAAAAATATTCGTTTAGATTATGAAGCTAAAGATGATCATGATATTAATTGTAAAATTGAAGGATTTGGAGCAATTAAGTTAAAATCAAGTGTTGTAAAAAAAGGTTAAAGTGGTATTAAAAAAACTAAAAGGGAGATAACTAATGAACTTTAAGATAGAAGAGAGTCAATATCCAGTTTTAATAGTAGAACTTAATCAAAATGAAGCATTAAAATTGGAAACAGGTGCAATGGTTTCTAAAACAGCAGGTATAGATTTAAGTGGTAAAATGAATGGAGGAGGATTTTTTCAAGCCGTTTCCAAAAGTTTATTAGGTGGAGAAAACTTTTTTGCAACAACTGCTACAGCCCAAGCTAATAATCAAAATATTATTTTAGCACCTAAAGGATTGGGTTCTATTTATCATATTAAACTAACAGGAAAACAATGGTATTTAGAAGATGGAGCATTTTTAGCTAGTTCGCCAACAGTTGAATATGATACAGTTATACAACAAGGATTAGGAAATGTCCTTTTTGGAAGAACTGGTGGTTTATTTATTTTAAAAACTCGTGGAGTGGGAGAGTTATTTGTGGAATCTTTTGGAACAATTAAAGAGATTACTTTAGAACAAGGACAAGAATATGTTGTGGATAATTCTCATTTAGTAGCGTGGGAAGAAACGGTTCAGCATAAAATTGAAGTAGCAAGTGGAGTTTTTGGTTACAAAACTGGAGAAGGTTTAGTTACTCGGTTAAGTGGAGAAGGTAAAATTTTAATTCAAACACGTAATATTGAAAGTTTTGCTAAAATTATAACGCCTTTTATGCCAACTCAAAGGTTAAATAATTAAGAAAGTAAAATTATTTAACAAAAATATATTTTTAAGAAAAGAAGAATGCAAATATTATTAAAAAGTTTTGAGTTTCAAGGAATAAAAAATATTAATACTATGACTAAAATAGATTTTATATCCAAAAAAAATTTAACCAATGATAATCTACAAGATAATCTTATAAAGGCAATTTATGGTCCTAATGGCTCAGGTAAAACAGCTTTAATTAAAGCTTTAGTTCTTTATAAATATTTAGTGTTAACTGATAACTTTTTGATAAAGTATGATAATTATTTCAAAACATATCTTAATAAGTCTGTAGATGATATTATTTTTAAAATGACTTATATAACAAAATCTTCAACAGGTAAAATGGCTAAACAAGTAGAACATGAAGTAAGAATGACTCAAGAATTAGATATTGTATTTGAACAGTTCGTAAGTCAAAATAATATTATTGAAATTAAAAATGGTGAAATTAAAAAAATATTAAATTCATCAAAGAAAAATTTAACAAAAGAGCAAGAAGAAAATATTAAAGATAAAACAAAAAATCTTTTGACTAAATCAACATTTTCAGCAATTTTTCTAAAAAATGGAGTATTTAAAAATAATTTTCCGATTTTTGAAAAAACAGTATTTCCAATAATCATCAGTATGATAGAGACTAATATTATTGTGGAAGAGAAGGATGAACAGTTTTTAAAACAGATTTCGCAAGACTCAAAAAATATTGAAGAATTCGAAAAATTAACTAAAAAAAATTTAATAATTAATAGACAAATTTTAAATGTTAATAAAATTTTAGAAGAACATAAGGAAAGATATGAACAAAAATGGCAAAAAATTGAACAATTTTTAAAAATTATGAAACCACAAATTCAAAAAATTAAAACTGAATATAAAGAAAAAGAAGGTTATTTAGTACCACAAATAAGTATTCAAATGAAAAATACACTGTTGATATTAAATTAGAAAGTGTAGGAATTAAAAAGCTTATTAATCTTTATGAATATATAAGTTTTTTAATAAATAGAGGTTCAATTTTAATTATTGATGAATTAGATGCTCATTTACATGACGTTATTGTAGCCAAGTTACTAGAGTATATTATTACTAATAAATCCGGACAATTCATTTTTACTACTCATAATTTACTGTCTATGGATGAATTAAAAAGTAAATCAGATTCTATTGGTTTTTTAACTTTAGACCAAGAATTTAAAAATTGGAAAAAAAGTGGTAATACTAACCCTAAAAATGCCTATCAATTAGGATATTTAACTGATGATTTTGGTTATGGTATTTTTGAATTAGATGAGGTGTTCACTGATGAAGAATAATTTATATATATTTTGTTTAGAAACCACTAAAGGAAGTAATTTAAAAGATAAAAAATCTGATGAAGTATATATAAAAAATTAATTAAAGAATACTTTCCTGAATTAAAAGAAAGAGTGAAATTTGATTATATTTATTTACAAGGAAAACATAATTATAATAATAAGCAAATTGTAGCAAGTATTACTGAAAAAACTGAGGCATTCAAACTGATTTCTAAGCAAAATATGGTAAAAGTAATATATGTTTTAGATAAAGATAAATTTGATAGTGTATTAGAAGATAGAAAACATGTTGAAAAAGTATAAAAATATCTACACACTAAAGAAAATTATCACTTAATTTGGTTTGTCAAAGATGTTGAACAAGTGTTATTAGGAAAAAAATAAAGAAGAATAAAACTAAAGAAGCACAAAAAGATAAAATTACTAATAAAATAGACCTAAAACAAAATTTACAATGTCCAAATCCTCAACAAGATATAACCTCCAATTTTCTTTGTATTATGACTGAAATAATAAATGATAATGTTCAAATTTAAATAAAAAATCACCTATAAATAAATCAGTGTTTAGGTTGATTTTTTTCTTTTTTAAAGTTATAATATTGACAAGTGTCTATATAGTTTATAATAAAAACTGGAGGTTTAAATTATGTATAAAGAATTAGTAACATTTTTAAAATTAATTGCCGATGAAAATCGTTTAAAGATTATTGATATGTTATCTTGTAAAGAATTAGCAAATAAAGAATTATTAGAATATTTGGAAATTTCGCAACCAACTTTATCACATCATATTAAAATTTTAGAACAAGGAAACTTAGTAAATAAACGAATTGACAAAAATACACATTATTATAGTTTAAACATTGAGCAGTTTAAAAAAGGTAATTTAGAATTAAAAAAAACGTATATAAATAAAAGAACATGCTCCTGTTTTAAAGGTGGGAAATGTTGCAAAAATTAAAAATTAATAGTTATCATGAAATATCAAAATTATTTTGGCCGATTACTTTTACTTTAATTTTAACAAATACGTTAAGTTTTGTTGATACCTTTATGATTGCTAATTATTCACTATTAGGACCAGCAGCAATTACTACAGTAACCCAAATTATGTTCATTTTTGGTCCAATATATTTTGCCATGTTATCTGGCGTAAATATTTATGCTGTACAATATTTTTCTCGTAATGAAACAGATAAATTAAAAAAATTAAGTGGAATAGCATTAACGATGATTTTATCATTGTCAACTTTTGCTTTTATTGTTGTTACGCTTTGGGGACATTATGTAGTTCATTTTTTTTCAGCTTCTGATCAAATTTATAAATTAGGAATGGATTATTTATTTTATTATAAATTTGTAATTTTAATTCATCCAATTGATATGTATTTTACATATCAGTATCGAGCAATCAAACGCCCTAAAATTCCTTTAATTATTGGAACAATTCAATCATTATTAAATATTATTTTTAATATCTTCTTAATTTATGGTTTATGGATTTTTCCTGAATGTGGGATTGCTGGAGCGGCAATGGGGACTTTATTAACTAAAATAATAATTATCATTGTTCAAATTACTGTAGCTAAAAAACTTCAAGTTCCGTTTTTAGGTAAAATTTTAGACATGTTTAGTTATTCAAAAGCAATGTTTGTTGAAGTATTTAAAAATACTATTCCCTTAATGATTGTAGAATTCGGTTTTGGTTTAGGTAATGTTATTTACTTTAAATTTTATACAACAACATCAGATGTTCAAGTATCAGCATTCACTATTGCTAAAAATATTTCTTATATGATTAATGCTTTTGTGATGGCCACTGCTAATGTAAGTGGAATTTTAGCTGGGACAGCAATCTCAACTGGTGTTGATAAGGCTTCAAGCAAGTTAAAACAAACAATGAGTGATTTATTTAAATTTATGACTTATAATTCAATTATTATTTTAATTATTTCTTTTGTAGTTTTACCTTTATTTGTTCCGTTATTTTTATTAAATACTAATGATACACAAATTAGCAATAACTATTGGGAAATTTTTAAATTAATTTATGCTTTGATCATTATTAATGGTATTTGGATGGCGATTAGAGTTTTTGCTTCTTCGTTAATTGCCATTTTAAAATCAGGAAATGACAATAAATTTGTAATGTTAGTCGATGCCGGAAGTACTTATATTGTTGGAGTTCCTGTAATGATTATTGTTTATGTTTTATTTCAGCCTTCAATTATTATTTTAAGAAGTTTAATTATTTTAGAAGTAATTACTAAAGTTTGCTTTGGAGTATACCGTTATCGTCAAAAAAAATGGGTTAAAAAATTAGATTAATAAAAATAGGAATTAGGAGAATTATGCAAATAAGTTTAGAAAAAGAAATGCTAGTATTCACTGAAAATTTTCAACCACGAAATTACATAAAATCAGAACTTGATAAGAATTTTACTGTTGATTTTTCTAATAACCAAGTAGAATTAGTTTCAGATGTTCATGATAATATTCCGGATTTAATGAAACAGATGTATAATTTATTAGATGAAGAAAAGCTAATTAATTACCATGTATGGCCTTTATCTCAACCAGGGTTAAAAGATTATAAGTTAGAATTTGGCGTACTATCTAAAGAAGCACAAATCTATCGCCAAGGTTTAATAAAGAAATATGGTGCTGATTATATGAATATTTCTGGGATTCATTATAATGTATCATATCATGAAATTGATCAAGATAATCCTCAACAATTTTATTTTGAACTTTTAAAAAAAATTTATATCTTTGCTCCAATAATGTTACAATTTTTTAGTTTTACACCAGTTTACCAAAGTGGAATAAATGATGAAAATTTAGAACAAATAGGTAAAAATAAAGGTTTTAAAAATAGTATCTCGTTAAGAAATACTAATGAGTATGGATACTTAAATGAAAATAAGTTAAATTTAGACTATAGTAATTATGACAATTTTCAACAAAGTATTAAACAAGAAGTTCAAAATAAAAAAATTAGTGATCCTCGAGAAATTTATGCTAAAATTCGTCTCAAAGAAAATAAAGATCAAGTATATTTAGAATTAAGATTTATTGATTTAAATCCTTTTACTAGATTAGGAATAACTTTTGAACAATTAACATTATTAAAACTTAGTTTAGACTATATTAATACTTTAAAAATAGAAGATATTGATATTAATTTAGCTAACAAAGAGTTTGATAAAGTAGCTTTACATGGTTTAGATAAGAATATTGAAATAAATATTAATGGCCAAGTTAATACCTTAACTAAGCATACCGTTAAATTTTTAAAAGATATTCAAAGTAATTTACAATTAAATAAAATGGAACAAGTTATTATCCAAGAATTACTGGAAAATTATCAAACTAATAATTTAGATTTACATAAATTTCTTAATAAACTAACAAAAGAAAATTTAACAATTGCCCAATACGGCCAACAATATAGCTTTAAAAAGCAACCATTTAAACCATTATACCCAACTAAAAACTTAGAATTATCAACTAAGATTTTAATGCAACAAGCAAAAGTTGAACAAATAGAGATTCAAGTTTTAGATGAAGTAGAAAATGTCTTACAGCTAACAAAAGGTAATCATAAGGAATTAGTTGTCCAAGCTACAAAAACTAATAAGGATAAATATGTGAATATTTTAATGTTAGAAAATAAAGTAATGACCAAAAAAATATTACAAAATAATAATATTGCCGTTCCGCAAGGACAAGAATTGATTCAAGGAGAAAAGGTTAATTATCAATTATTTAAACAGCATAAAATGGTAGTGAAGCCAACAGATACAAACTTTGGTTTAGGTATATCAATTTTAGATAAGCATTCAACTAAAGAGCAAATTGATAAAGCTTTAGACCTAGCTTTTAAATATAATCAAAGAATAATTGTTGAAGAATTTATTCAAGGTACAGAATATCGTTTTTTAGTAATTAATGATGAGGTTGTATCAATTGTGAAAAGAACACCAGCTAATGTTATTGGTGATGGACAACATACAATAGCTGAATTAGTAATTATTAAAAATCAAAACCCCTTACGCAACCAAGGTTATATTACGCCAGTAGAATATTTAAATTTGACACAATTCGAACTAAATTATTTGCAAAATCAAGGATTAACTGATAAGACTATTCCTAAAAAAGGAGAAATAATTTATTTACGAGAAAATTCTAATATTTCAACTGGAGGCGATAGTGAAGAAGTTTTTGGAAAAATACCTAAGTATTATAAAACTTTAGCAATTTTGGCTACCCAAGCACTAGGTGTTAATATTTGTGGAATTGATATGATAATAAGTTCAGATTTTAATGAATATGCTATAATTGAAGCTAATTTTAATCCAGCAATTCAAATGCACGCTTATCCTTATAAAGGGTTAGGTAAAAATCCTGCTAAAAATATTTTAAAACTATTATTTCAAGAGTAATATTTATAAATAAAAAGTAAAGGAAATAAGCTATGAAAAAATATAATTTAGTTTTTATGGGAGATTCTTTAACTGCCGGAGTATATAATGATGGAATTTTAGACTATACTCGTAAAAGTTATCCTATGTTTATTAAAGAAGAATTTAAAAAAAATAATAGTTTAAAAACTTATTATAATATTGCAGTTCCTGGTTTTACGGCAAAAGATACAGTTAAATTATTAAATTCTGATTTAACCTATAATGAAAATTTAGCCTATAATATTATTCCTGAACAAAGCTATCGTAAAGGTAATTATCGCAAACAACAAACAGCTAAATTATTAAATCCTGATTTAAAAATTACCGAAATTTTAAAACAAGCTGATATTATTACTATGACAATTGGAAGTAATGATATGATTTTGTATTTAAAAGAATATAAAGCCGAATGGACAAAAATAACTTATCAAGAATTTAAAGAAGCACATGACACGCTAGATTTATTTTTAGTATCTGTTGTTAACAATTTTAAAAAAATTATTAATTACATTAGAAAATATAATAAAGAGGCAACAATAATATTTGTTGGTTCTTATGTTCCCCAAAAAAGTAAACTAATAAATAAGACTTTAAGTAAATATTTCAAAACTATTGAAAAACATTTAAAAAAAGAAGTTTTAAAAAGTGATAAAAATATAAAGTGGATTGAAATAAGAGAACTAATTCAAGAAAATAAAAAAGCATATTTAAACAATTCATTTAATGTTCATTTAAATGAAGCAGGTTATTTAGCAGTAGCAGAACAAGTTGTAAATGAACTACATAATAAATTACTAAAAGAGTAATATTGAACCATAAAATGTTGTATAATTAATGTATAAAATAAATTATATTAGGAGAAAATATGCAAAAAACTAAAACATTTGCGATGGTTAAACCTGGAGCAGTTCATCGTGGTTTAATTGGTGAAATAATTAAAAGATTTGAGAACAAAGGTTTAAATATCGTTGGGATGAAGATGTTATGTGTAACTAAAGCACAAGCATCAGAACATTATAAAGTACATATAGCGAAACCATTTTATAATAATTTAGTGGAATATATTATGTCTGCTCCAGTAGTTGTGTTAGTAATTGAAGGAGAAAATGCGATTGAAATAGTTCGTAAAATGGCTGGTGATACCAATCCATTAAATTCGGCTCCTGGAACAATTAGGGGAGATTATTCAGCAGATATTGAAAATAATATTATTCATACTTCAGATGGAGTAGATACAGCGAAGCGAGAAATAAATATTTATTTTAAAGCCGAAGAAATTATAGAATATAATCGAGTTATTGAAGAATGGTCTTTTGGTAAAGAATAATTATTAGGAACTTTAATGAGAAATAAATATAAAGAACTATACAAAAAAGTAAAAAAACCGCAAATAATTGATTGCCCTAAATTACCAATTATTGCGTTAACTGGTGAAGGAAATCCAAATAATAATCAGGTTTTCCAGGCACAAATCGAAGCTTTATATAAATTAGCTTATGCCTTTCGGATGAGCTATAAAAAAGAACCAATTAAAAATTACCAAACTTATGTAGTTGGACCACTTGAAGGATTTTGGACAACAATTAATAATCAAGTATATCAACAAGATAAAGATAATTTAAAATATGAAATTTTTATTGTTCAACCTGATTTTATTACTAAAGAAGTTTTTGAAGAATATCAAAAAAAATTATTAAATACAAATAAATATATTGCAAAGGTTGAATATAAAATTATTGAAGAACAAAAATGTGGACAAATTTTACATTCAGGTTCTTTTGATAATGAACCATCTTCGGTTAAAGTTTTAGAAGAATATTTAATGAATAATGATTATCAAATTAAGGCAAATACACATCATGAAATTTATTTAAGTGATTTTCGCAGAGTAAGCAAAGAGAAATATCAAACCTTAATTCGGTATCAAATAAAAAAACTTGCTAACTCAAAAGAATAAAA
>JBKDZV010000056.1:0-3098 GCA_047971455.1 Mycoplasmatales bacterium
AGTTAGTTTTAGTCCCCTTCGTTTTCGGGGTGCTCTATATCCCTAAACGATGGCTACACAAACAAAAGAATGTTTTAGTCCCCTTCGTTTTCGGGGTGCTCTATATCAAAAGCTTTCGAAGACACACTCTTTTACAATTGTTTTAGTCCCCTTCGTTTTCGGGGTCCTTAACATTATATCAAACCTATACTCACATTATACCATGTTTTCTAGGTTTGTGGAGTTTGATTAAATTTTAGTTTCTAAATATTACAATATTTTTTCTTTTGTTTCTAAATTCATATATATTCCAAATAGTTCAAAAACTTGAATTTCATCACAAAAATTATAATTTTCTAGTTTCTGTAGCAGATATTCTTTTATCTTATTCATATATTTTTGTATATTCCTTGATTCTACACTATTAAATGAAACCCAAATACCACTATTCATAATTTCATTGAGTATTTCTTTTATAACTTTCAGTATATTTTCTTCAATAAAATTTTTTAAATCAATCTGTACTTGAATATTTTTTTTCTATCTCATCCTCAAAATATTTACTATCAACTCTTATATTAAGTTAATTATTCTCTATAAAAAATTCTGCCATTTATACTCCTTATTTTTTAATTATATTTTTTCATATATTTCTTTAACTTGAAAATTATATACATAAGGATTAATCATATGAATTAGTCCATAATTAAAATGTACCACATCATTAAATATCCTTTTTTCATCACCTTTTAATTCTTCTCGTTTAACAAATATTTTTTCAAAATCACTTAATTTTAAATATATAGAATTAAAGTTGCAATTATCATATTTAACTAAATCAACATCCACCTCTCTTCTAATATCTTCTAAAATTTCTTTTTCAGTTAAATTTTTATTTGAAAGTTCATTACATACTTCTATTTTAGGTTTACCATGTAAAATAGCTGATAGATATGAATATATATTTTCTTTTGATACTTTATTTATTTCATAATACATTCTCAAATTTATTATTTGTTCTTCATAACTTATATTTTCTTTTAATTTATATTTTATATGATTTATCAATGTATTCATATCTTCCTTTTCTATTTTTTTTATATTGTTGACAAGAGTATTTTCAAAAATATAACTATTCCAACTATCTGAATAATCTTTTAATAAAAATTTTAAAAATATCTGATCATGGGATAATACAAGTGTAAATTTATCTTTTTCTTTTCTCATATCATTAATAACTTTTAATATTATACTTCTTTTATATTCATCAAATGATGAAGCAGGATCATCAATAATAACATTATCATCTCCATTGACAATTAAAAACAGTAGCAATGATAAAATATTTTTTTCTCCAGTTGATAATCTAGTGATCAAATTTTTTTTTTTTTTTTGATTATCTTTTATATGAATAATTTCATATTCTTCTTCCTGATTAAACTTTAATTTTTTCTCTAACTTATAAGGTATATATAATTTATGCAACTCTTTATTTATTTTTGCAATATTTATATCTATATTCCGAATAAATTTTCCCTTATATTCTTTGCACTTTCTTAAGTAATTTTGCTTATCAGTATTTATAACACTTAATTTATCTTTTAAATCTATATTATAATTTTCTGAAAAATAATCTTGCGTTCTATCTGAAATGACAACAGGCTCTATATTATCACCATCACCATAACTATTATCTAGCATTTGTAGTAATTTCTTAGCATCTTCATTAATTGGCAGTAAATCTATTATTTCTTTTTTTAACTTTTCTCCATCTTCTATTTTATTAATATCTTTTGTAGAAACATTTAATTCATCTAAAATATTAGTATTTTCTTGTATTTTTTTAATAGCATCTGGTTTTAAATTGTCCAATTCTTGTATTTTATTTATCAAACTTTCTTCTATATTTTGTTCACAAAAAGGACAAATTCCTTCAACATTAAAACCCAACTTATCACTTATTCCATCATTTAACCATTTTATTTGAGAATTGGTGTACTTTGTATCGAAACTTTCTTTTTTACTTAATTCCTTTATTGCTACATTTTTAATTAATTTACCTTTTGATGTAAATTTTATCCCCAATTTTTCCTCTAATTGTTTAAAATTGTAATTAAATGAAATTAATTTTCCTCTTATATCCCTAATTATATTACTTTTATTAAATCTACCTATTTCTTCTTCTAATTCTATCAATTCATTCGAAGGTTGATATATAATCTTATATAACCCTTCACGTTCTTTGTTAAATATAAAATCTCGAATTGTTTCATCATTAAAAATTTTTATTGTTTCTACATCTAATCCTTCAATATCAATATCAATATCCTCTGTACTATCAATTTTTTTATTACCTTCATCATATTCTATATTATCAACGTAATTTTTTATAATTTCTGATATTGAAGTTTTACCACTTCCACTTATTCCATATATAAAATTTAATTTATGTTCGTCTAATTCAAAATTAATATCAGATATACATTTATAGTTTTTTATTTTCAGCTTCATATTTTTAAACTCCTATATTTTTATACTCACACTTTTACTTTCGCTTAACTTAATTATACCATTTTCTTGATTTTTTATCTCAACTTTCAAAATGTTTTCAACTTGCAACTTTGCTGTATTACTTATTATTTCCTCTTTATATGTTTGATATTGATATTGTGTTATATTTTCTTTAATGTATAGTTCATTTAACCTTTCTAATCTTTGATTCTTTATATGTATTAGGTTTTTATTTTTTAATTGTATTGCATTTGTTATTGCTTCAAGTAATGTATCTTCTTTTATCTTAATAGTTCTATCTTTGCTTAAGTAATAATGATAGTGCTTTTCATTTATTTTGTTTTTATTCTTCACTGTTGTTGATCCATAAAGTTTTTCTCCTTTACAATAGATTTTATCTCTAAATATGTAGTTGTAGTTATTTATTAATCTTTTGGGTACCTTCTTTTGTTTAGGTCTATCTACTTCATATTTAATTACTGGTTTAATTATCTTGTATATTTCTCCTTGATATTCTTTATATCCACGATACAATGTTGAGTTAAGAATTGTATTTAACTTGTTATTATCCCAATTTTTTAATTCACCATAGTTTTCTTTTAAATATA
>JBKDZV010000057.1:0-2983 GCA_047971455.1 Mycoplasmatales bacterium
AAAAAAATGATGAAACAAATGAAAAATATGGATATGAATAAAATGATGGATATGTTAAAATAGTAAACTTTAAAGTAAAAAATTATATGTTAAAATATAAATTGATATAGCATAAAGATATTAAAAGAGTTAATAAAACTTTTTAAAAATTAATAATTTCAAAACTAAAGATTATAATTATATATTTAGTTATTATTAAAGGTAAGATTATTTATGTAATTGAATAAAAAACATTAAAATTAAGAAGAATTTTTAATTTTAGAAAAAAGATATTATTGAATAATTTACTTTTTGGAAAATTTTAAAAGCAAAAGAAACTTAAAGAAAAAATTAGCACAATATATAAGTAAATCAAAGATTTATAATAATATCAAGCATATTTTAAACGAAATTTTTTATTTTCGGTATAATAATATGTACATTATGTATAAAAATACAAGGTTTGAGGGAGAAAAGATGTATGATTTAATAATTGTAGGGGCAGGACCTGCAGGATTAACTTCTGCTTTATATGCTTCAAGAGCTGGAGTTAAGACATTAATTCTAGAACGTGGTGCTCCTGGCGGAAAAGTATTTACAACCCATTTAGTAGAGAATTATCCTGGTTTAGAATCCATAACAGGACGTGATTTATCAATGCAAATGCATAAACATGCTTTAAAATTTGGAGCAGTTTATGAGTATGGTGATGTAGAAGCAATAACTAAAAAAGCTGATACTTTTATAGTTAAAACAAACATGCAAGAATATTCAGGAAAAAAAGTTATTTTAGCAACCGGGACAGAAAATCGTAAGTTAGGTGTTCAAGGAGAAGAAGAATTTTTAGGTAAAGGAGTGTCGTATTGTGCTGTTTGTGATGGTAATTTTTTTAAAAATCAAGATGTAGCAGTTGTTGGTGGAGGAAATTCAGCACTTGAAGAAGCATTATATTTAGCCGATCTTTGCAAAAGTGTTACAATTATTCACCGCCGTGAAGAATTTAGAGCTGAACAATATATTATTGATAAGTTAAAAGGTAAAGAAAATATTAAATATGAATTAAACGCTCAAGTGCAAGAAATAGTAGGCGAACAAAAAGTTCAAAGTGTTAAATTAAAATATAAAGATAAAACAACAAAGGAATTAGCTATTTCTGGAATTTTTATTTATGTAGGATTAATTCCGCTAACTCAAAGATTTCAAAATTTTAATATTTATAATGAAGGGAAAAATATTAAAGTTGATAAAAAAATGGCAACTGAAATAGAGGGACTGTATTCAGCAGGAGATGTAAATGTTAAAAGTTTAAGACAAATAGCAACTGCAGTGAACGATGGAGCCCAAGCTGCTCAATCAGTAATTGAAGCTTTAAAATAAGGTGTTTTGTCAGTTGAGTAGGTAAAAATTATTAGCAATAATTAAAATTTAAAGAGTATAACCTAATTTATAAGTTGTTATAAATTTATAAAAATGTTATAATGGTTTGAGAGGGGGATAGATTAATGTTTAGTTGGTTAAAAAAAAAACGTGTTATTGAAGAAAAACAGGTGGAAAAAGATATAGTACAAGAAAAAGAAGCAGTAAAAAAACCTAAAAAAGATTTAACACAATTAAAAGAACAAAAAAAAATATATCGTGAAGAAAAAGAGCGAAAACGAGAAGAAAATAAAAAATTAAGAAAACAACAAGAAGAAGAAAGTAAAAAAGAACAAGAGCAGTTGAAAATTAAAAAACAACAAGAACTTGAAGAACAACAAGCTTTAAAACAACAAGAGTTTGAAAAACGAAAGCAAGAAAAATTAAAAAAATTAGAAGCAAATAAAGTTAAAAAGCAATACAAACAAGAAGAAGAAAAATTTGATTTATTTGGCTTTGAATTACAAGATTTAAAACAAGGTATGCAGATTAAAGCTAAAGTTATTTTGAAAGAACGAGAAGAATATACATTAGAAGTTATCGATAATTTTAAAGAAGTTTACATGTTAAAAGTTGAAGCAATTCAAGAATTAGCAATAGATGATATTGTAGATGTTTTAATATATAGACATACAAATGATGATTTTTATGTTTCCCAAAGAAGATTAAATAATTTAAAAGTAATAGGAGAGATTAAAAAAATGGCAACTAATAACGAAATTATAAAAGGTAAAGTAACAGCAGTAGAAGATAGAAATTACATAATAGAATTAGAAAACGGATTACAAGGATTTGTATACTACAATAACATTTCATTAAATTTTGTTCAAGATCCCGAAGCAGAAATTGGAAAAGAATATGAACTTATGGTAAAAGAAATTTTCCCACAAGATAAGTATAAAGTAGAATTAACAAGAATCCCATTATTGAAAGAAGAATTAAAAAATAATTTAGATAAAGTAGCAATTGGTTCAGTTATTACAATTAAAGATTTTGTTAAAAATAGAGCAGGTATTGAATTTGATTATGAAGGATTTAAAGTATTTATTCCTTATAGATTACTATCTCATTCATTTATTGATGCTGAAAGTGATATTTCTTATATCATAGGTAAAGAAGCAAAAATAATTGAATGTGAAGAAACAAAATTTGGATATGATGTAGTAGCTAATGCTCGTGAATTAGAAGGTAATCCATTTGAAGATTATGTAAAAACAATTGCAGAGAATGATGAAGTAGAAGGAAAAATAATTAGAATTGAGCATTATGGAATGTTTCTTGAATTAACTCCGGGAGTTAAAGCATTATTACATAAAAATGATTATTCTTTAGATTTTATTAAAGAAATTGATAATTTAGATTTAGGTTCAGAGGTAAAAGCTAAAATAAAAAGAATAGATGAAGAAAAAAAACAAGTTGACTTAACAATGTAATAAATTAAAAGGGCCCTTAGGGCCTTTTTTAAGTAAAGGTGAAAAATGAAAAATAATGAAATTATAATAAAAGGTGCTAAGGAAAATAACTTAAAAAATATTGACTTAACAATCCCTAAAGATAAATTAGTAGTAATAACTGGTCCAAGTGGAAG
>JBKDZV010000058.1:0-3326 GCA_047971455.1 Mycoplasmatales bacterium
TCAGGATTAGAAAAAAGTTTTAACGTTATTAAAAAGATAATTTCAATAGCAAAAGGGTATAAAACGGTTTCAGAAGATAGAAAAAGGGCAATAGGTTTAGCATTTGGATGTGGTCTTACAGCAGAAGGAGAGCTTTATATTGATTTTAAAACATTGTTAGTAGTAAATAAATATTGTTCTGACACAGGTAAAACAGTAAATGATATAGCTAGTGAAATGGATACACCTGATAAATTTGCAGCATGGCTGAAAGCTCCTAGTGATCCTAATGATGAGGATTCATTATCAAATTTAGGTTTATTAACTGACATAAAGACAGAAATATATGCTGAATATGGAATGGTGGATTAAATAATATGAAAAAAAAAATTATTTTATTATTTATACTTTTAATTTTAGTAATTTGTGTTTACCAAAAATATAGGATTATAATTAATACAAGAAGTACTACAAGCATTGATAATTTTGATATAACAAAGACTAAAAAATATAGATTTTATCCAAATTTACAGGAAGTAGTCTATCAGCAAGGCAGTCTGCTTGATGGATATTTACGTAATAAAGATTATCTTTATGGAAGAATGTATACTATGAAAGGATTGGAAAATTTATATCATTTAAAGACTGTAATTTTAGAAGGCCAATCAATAAAAAAAATAGAAGGATTAGATAATTGTAAAGATCTTGAAGATTTAAGATTAATGTATAATAATATAGAAAAAATAGAAGGGCTAGAAAACTTAAAAAATTTAACATATTTAAATTTAAATGATAATAACATAAGTAAAATAGAAGGATTAGAAAGTTTAAAAAATTTAACATATCTAAATTTAGCAGGTAATAATATAAGCAAAATACAAAAATTAAATAATTTGTCTTATTTACGAAGCATTGATTTAAGTGATAATAAAGTAAGTAAAATAGAAAATATAGAAAACATTCCATTAATTAGAAATGATTATTGTTATGAAAATAGTGGTATTGCAAATTGTGTGGAAGAGCCTAAATCTTATTATACTAAATATTTGAATAATATATATTTTGAAGAAGGGGAAGAAGTTTCACCTTTAAGAGACATAAATTTAACAGGAAACAAAGTGATAAGCATAACTCAAGAAAGTTTGGATTATATAAATAAGTATAAAATAGCAGTATATTTAGGTGAAAGTGAAAAAACCGTGTTATACCATCCATTATATTATATCCCTTTAAATTATGAAACTTGGGATAATGGCGATATAATAGAAGGAACATATAACGAAAATTGGGCGGAAGATTATGGATTGGAAATAATATAAAACAATATTAGTTTTAAAAAATAGAGACAATTATGTAAATTAAATACAAAAGAAGATATAAAAACAAAAGTATATTCAGTAGAAAATTGAATTGGCTATAATATAGGTTTTGTTTGATTTAGGTCAACAAGTAACTGAGAACTTTTAAAACTTCTTATAATTTAATATGAATAAAATAATAAGGAGAAGGATAAAAGATAAAAATAAATAATAGAATATAAAAAAGATAAAAAGAAAATCTAAAGAAGTTAAATTATTAGAAATAATTTCTAATTTAAAAATATCTAATAAGTGCAAAATAAGATTAATTGATTAGTAAGGGTTAAATGAATCAGAAAAGAAGATAAATATAATATTAAATTTATATTTTATTAAATATTACAAGAAGAATTAAATAAAGGAACTAATGAAAATAAATTAACAAATCTTCAAGAAGAATTAAATGAACTGCTGTAAAGTAAAAATAAAGAAAAGAATAAAACTAAGAAAAAGAACAAGATAAGTGAACAAAATGGTATAATTTAAATAAAAAATGGGAGTAATATTGTTAAAAGAAAACCCAGCAATAGAAGATGAAATAGTTACTGAAGATTATATAGAAACTGGATATGAAGAATCATTAAAAGAAATATTGATAAAGAAAAATTTGAATATAATTTTTATAAATGGAGAATTTGGTTCGGGTAAAACGGCAATATTAAATCATGTTTTAGATAAAAATAATAATGAAAAAGTAAAAAATAAAAAATTAAAAGTATACGAAGAGTATGTTGAATCTAATTATATTGATTATTTATATAATGCTTTTAAAAGTGAGGAATATTGGCTTTGGAAGTGGATAAAAGATAATGTTATATATATAATATTAAGTTGTATTAGCTTTGTTTTTATAATCATTTCATTGTTACTTAAAAAGTTTGTTATCAACATCGGTAATAGTATTCTCTTTATTGTTATTCTTTTTTTTGTATACATAATATTTGATTTTGTAAAAAGAAAATTAGAAAAGACTAAAGTAGATAAAATAAAGTACATAAAGAAAGTAATGTTACAATATGATTATTTAATTATAGATGATTTAGATAGAGTATATATAAAAACCAATGAAATATTAAAAATGATACATTTTTTGCAAGAAAACTTAAATGATAAAACTAAATTAATCTTATTAGGTGATAAATCTAAATTTAAAGAGCAAGACATAGATATATTAGAAAAATATTATGATTATATATTTGAAGTTCCTAAAGAAATAGTAGTTCAAAATTTAGTAAATATTATAAAACAATATATTGATAAAGAATATCCTATAAGTTATTCTGATGAGCTTATTGAAATTGAAGAAATATTGAAACAATGTACTCCTAGGCAACTTGTAAAAATTTTGAATTATTTAAAAGTAGTGAAAGGAAATGATACATTATTTGAAGTTATTAGTAAATTATATAGAAGTGATTATTTATTTATGCTAGTTATATATCATACGAATAGAATTTCTTTGAGTAGGATTATTGAACTGATAGAAAAGTTTAATTTAAAACACAGATTTAATTTAAAACACAGAAGTAAATATTCAAATGAAAGTTTAAAAAATTTTGATAATAGTAATATTAGTTTTATTGAAGAACAAAACAAATTATCTGAAAAAGAGCAAAAATATTTAATTGATGCTTATAAAAAGTGTACTAGAGTAAGTCCACAGCCAACAAAAGATTGGAGAATTATCAGCACTCCACATAGTTATAATTTGAATACATTTATGAGTAATAAAGACTCTTTAACTATTTTAATTGAAAATTTTGAAAATAATTTATATAAAGATTTTAAAAAAACAAAATACCCTATAATTCAGGTCGTTAAAGGTAATTTAGGTTTTGATGAATTTGAAAAAATAATATTTAAACGTATAAAAAAAATAGATGATATACATTCAAGAGAGTTGTTTAATTCTATTTATAATAACGGAATATTTATTACTACTCCTAATATAGATAATCATCAAAATATAAATTTACAATACTATAGTAA
>JBKDZV010000059.1:0-13105 GCA_047971455.1 Mycoplasmatales bacterium
TACATAAGATGTATATTGAGGGGATAAATTACTGTTCAATTTGTAGGGAAGCCATAAAAAAATATCCTGAATTTTCAGAGTATTTTAATAGACATATTATTGAAAGAATAATTAGAAATAGAATATATACAGGAGTTGTTGAATATGCAGGTGTTGGATATAAATTACTTGATAATATTGTTGATGATGAATTAATTAAAAAGTTAAATGATAGAAGTAAGTATATTAAGTCAATTAAGACTATGAGATACTATAAATATTATTATAAGATTTACTATATGGGTAGTAGAATGTATCCAACTACATCTATCAAAAGATATAAAGATAAGGTTAAAGAATATCCATATTATCGTGATAAAAGTAAAAATGTATATATAGCAGAGAGTAAGTTAGATAAAATACTAGAAGGTGGCTTAAAACAGCAAAATTCAGTGAATGTTGATAAAGTAAATGGGAAATTAGACAATTTAAAGAAGATGTTTGCTATGGGTGATATTGATGAAGAGCAATATACTGAAACGAAAAAAGAAATTAAAAATAGTAAAGTAAATTTAGAAGGAGTTCAACGCATAGAAATAGATGAGCATTTTAATATCAAAGTAATATTTGTAAATGGACAAAATTGTAGTGTTGGGTATAATAGGGGGAGATGGTAGAAAAGTTAAATATTAGAGTGGTTTAGTTGATAATTTGATATAATTTATATAGTGAAAATACTTTGATGAATAATGAGTGTAATGCTTAACTTATAGAAGAGGAAATATGAAGAATATTAACAATAATAATTTAGGAACTCTAAGTAATGAACTTAATGTTTATAAAAATGATGAAATAATAATTTTAGTAAAAAGTATATCAGTAGAAAGTTTTAAAAAATTAAATATTTTAATAGAGGCGGGTAATACAATAAAAGTTATAATTAGTTCTGTTACAAGATATAATGATATATCTTATTTTCTAGAAAATATTTTGGAAAATGATGAAATAACTTCATTAAAAACTTTGGAATATTTAGTGATTTTGAAAGAGGTATTACTAAATGTGAAGAAAGGAAAGTTGATATTTAGATATTTTAATAATAAAATAGATAATGGTGCTATAGTAGGAGATAGTGCAGTTTTTCATGGAATAACAAAATTAGATTTACAAACATTAGGATTACAAAATTCTAATGATTTTTTCAATATTATTAAATTAAATGAAGATATAAAACAATTTCAAGACCAAGTAAAAGTTTTATTAGAAAGTACAAAAGATGTAACAGCGGAAATTACTAATGACATTGTTAATAAAATTACAGGAATTAATTCAGAAAATATGTATTATTTCCAACTTCGTAATATTTTAAAAGATTTAGATGAAGAAATAAACTTAGATGAAAGCATGATTTTAAAAACTGGATTTTATGACAGTAAAATTTGGAATGAACTTTATTCTTTTCAAAAGGATGCAGTCAAAAGTGTTATCAATAAGTTGTTAAAATACAATGGATGTATAATTGCGGATTCAGTTGGTTTAGGGAAAACTTTTGAAGCTTTAGGAGTAATAAAATATTTTGAGTTAAAAAACTATAGAGTATTGATACTTACTCCCAAAAAGTTAAATGAGAACTGGAGCATATATACTAGAAATGATTTAGAAAATAATCTTCTAGAAGATCGTTTTGCCTATGATGTATTAAATCATACAGATTTAACTAGAAAAAATGGGAAAAGTGGAGATATTACTTTAGAAACATTAAATTGGGGTAATTATGATTTGATAGTAATAGATGAATCACATAATTTTAGAAATCGTAATTATAATAAAAATAAAGAAACAAGATATAGTAAACTTATGAATTATATAATTAAATCTGGTGTGAAAACAAAAGTTTTATTATTATCAGCAACTCCCGTTAATAATAAGTTGACTGATTTAAAAAATCAATTAGATTTAATAACAGAAGAAAAAGATGATTTCTTACAAAATTTAAATATAAATAGTATTAAGGAAGTAATGAGACAGTCTCAAAGAAAAATTAATGAATGGGATAAGCTAGAAATTGATAAAAAAAATACTAAAACATTAACTAAATCTTTACCATATGAATATTTTGAAATACTTGATTTTTTTACAATTGCGAGAAGTAGAAATCATATAGAAAAATATTATTCTTTAGATGAAATAGGGAATTTTCCTAAAAGATTAAAACCTATAAATATACGTTCTTCATTTTCTATTCCTAATAATAATAATTATTCAATATCTGTTATCGCCAAAGAACTTGAGAGATTAAATTTAGCTGTGTATACGCCTCTTTCTTATGTATATGAGAGGTATTATAAAGAGTATGAAGTAGAAAGTGGATTGACTATATTAGGTAGAGAAAAAGGGATTATAAAATTAATGTTTACTAATTTATTTAAAAGATTGGAAAGTTCCATTTTTTCTTTTAATAAAACCTTAAAATCAATTATAGATTCAATCGAGGAATTATTAATGAAATTAGGAGAGGTTGAATTTACTATATCTGATTATGATGAAGAGGATGATATTGTTATTGAGAAAAAATCTTATAACGTTAAAATTAAACATATGGATATTATTAGATTTAAACAAGACTTAAATAGAGATTTAAGAGTTTTAAAGGAAATTTTTAATAATACAAGTTTAGTTACTCCAGATGATGATGATAAATTAGCGGAACTTTTAAATAATATAGAAACAAAATTTAATAATAATATAAATGTTAGAAATAACAAAATATTAATATTTTCAACATTTGCAGATACAAGTAGTTATATTTATAATAATATATCTTTTAAGATAAAAGACCAATTTAATCTAAACGTAGCATTTGTATCAGGTAGTACAAGTATAAAAACGACTATCAATAAAACTTTAACGTTTAATGAAGTTTTATATTGCTTTTCACCTAAATCAAAAGGTAGAGATAATATTAAAAGATTAAGTAATATAGATATTGACATATTGATTGCAACAGATTGTATATCAGAAGGTCAAAATTTACAAGATTGTGATTATTTAATTAACTATGATATTCACTGGAACCCAGTAAGGATAATTCAAAGATTTGGTAGAATTGACAGGTTAGGAAGTATAAATAAAGAAATTCAACTAGTTAATTTTTGGCCTAATATGGAATTAGATGAGTATATAAATTTAGAAAATAGAGTTAAATCTAAAATGGAAGTATTAAATATTAGTTCTACAGGAGAAGAAAATATAATAGATGAAAATACAGAGCAAATGAATGATTTAGAATATCGAAAACAACAATTACTTCAACTTCAAAATGAGGTATTAGATTTAGAAGATATGAATCAATCACTTTCTCTAACAGATTTTACTTTTGATGATTTTCGTATGGATTATTTTAAATTAGATGAAAAATATGGTGAGTTTAAAAATTCTTATGGAATGTTTTCTGTTATCTATAAAAATGATTTATCTCCCGGAGTAATTGTCTGTATGGAAGATTTAGATAATGATAGCAGTATAAAAGGCAAAAATCCAGTATACCCTTTATATTATGTATATTTGAACAATGATGGTGAAATACTAAATGATCAGACAGAGATTAAAGAAATTTTAGAAATTTTAAAATTAAATTGTAATGATAAAAACATTAATAATAAGTTTACAATTGGAGAAATCAAGTTGTATAGAAATTTAATAAAGCAAGCCTATAATTTATTTAAGGAAAGAGAAAATGAAAGTAATTTAGATTTATTATTTTCTGGGAATAGTAATAATTTATTTGGAGTGAGTAATAAGGAGAATATAGTACTTAAGAATTTAGTATTTATTAAGGAAGAATCATGATTTTAAATAAAAATCAAAATATAAAAATATCTAAAAAGCAAATTAATCAAAAATTAAGTTTATCAAGTTATCAAAATGATATTTTAAAAGAAATTGAGAATATAGTAATAGTAAGTATAATAAATGATAGTATATTATTAACGAAAAAGAATGATATTTTTTCTCAAATAGTAGGAATAGAAATAGTTACTAAAAATAGTATCCTAAAAAATATGTATAAAACAATTTATAAAATTATAGATGATTTATTTGAAAATACTTTATTAATTATATTTTTAAAAAATGAGGAAGTAGCATTATGTACAGATTTATATAATAAGATTAATAAATTTAGAACATTTAAATATAATACTGGAGAGATAATTGAAATTTTAGATAAAGTAGATAATTTAAAGCAGTACTATGAACAAATATTTATTAGATTAATAGAACAGGAAAATCAAAATAAAGTTGTCTATAGTAGAAATATTTTAGAAAATGATGAAATTTTAAAGGAAAAAATAAAAGTAGAAGAAGAAATAGTAAAACTGACGAAGCTTATAAAAAGTGAAACTAATATGCAAAAGAAAATAGAATTAAAGGATAGAAAAATTAAATTGCAAAAGAAAATTAGCGATCATAACGAAGAGAAAGGGGATTGAAATGGAAAATCAAAATATTGAGTATAAATTATTTATTGATACAAAAGATAAGAAAAGTAAAAGAAATTTCATATATGAAGTAATAGCTTTTTTAAATTCATATAATGGGAAAATTTATATAGGTATAGATGACAATGGTGTTACTCAAGGAATAGAATTAAACATAGATATAGATAAATATTTATTGGAATTAAAAGATATTATAAAAAATAATATTATGCCTTCACCCATTGGACTGTTTGATATTAAGATAGTTGATATGGATAAGAAAAAAATAATAGTTATTGATATAGCAAGTGGTGTAGAAAAACCTTATTTTTATCTACATAAAGGAATGATACCAGAAGCTATTTATATTCGTATAGGTACAAGTAAACAACAAGTTGAACAAGTGTGGATAAATGAGAAATTAGAATCAAGGAATAAAATAACATTATATAATACTAATGCATTAAATCAAAAATTAACATTTAGAGATTTAGAATTAAATTATGAAAAACTTAAAGGCATAAGTCCAAGTGATAGTTTATTAACAAATTTGAGATTAATTAATGAAAATGGTTTTAATAGAGTAGCATTTTTATTTTCGGATCAGTTGGATTATGAAATGAGAATGCCTATTTTTGATAAGAACAATAATCTTGTTTCTTCAAAAGAGATAAGCAATCTAAATATCTTAAATACGTTTTATAAAGTTGAAGAATTTATTAAAGATTATTATTATAGTGAATTTATTAACCCTAAAACAGCAAGAAGAGAGGAAAAACATAGGATAAATATAAAAGTTTTAAGAGAGGCATTAGTAAATGCTTTTATACACAGTGATTATATTAAAAATGAAAGATTTCCATTAATAAAAATATATCCTAATAGATTAGAAATAATTTCTTATGGAGCATTAAACATCACAGAAGAAGAATTTAAGGAATATATATCTAAACCTAGAAATAAGGAAATAGCAAGAATATTTAGAGACTTTGAATTATTGGAAGAGTATGGAGTTGGTAGTAGAAATATATTAAGTGATGATAGTGTGGAATTAAAATCATTTGAAAATACAGTTATGGTTACTTTTACACCAACAGAATCAATAGAAGAGAGAAATGGACCAACAGAAGAGAGAAATGGACCAACAGAAGAGAAAAATGGACCAATAGAAGAGAAGAATGGACCAACAGAAGAGAAGAATGAACCAACAGAAGAGAAAAATGGACCAATAAAAAAGAAAAATGGACCAACAGAAGAGAAAAATGGACCAATAGAAGAGAGGGTAATTGATTTAATAAACAGAGATATAAATAAAATGAGTTCAATATTAGAAAAAACAGGTAAAGGAAGAACAACACTGAAAAGGGTATTAAATAGATTACAAGAAGAAAATAAAATAATAAAAAAAGGTTCAGGACCAAAAACATATTATGTAGTTAAGGAAAAAGATGAATAGACAAATTAAGTTAAAGGATAGATATGGTGATAAAAGAAAGGATTAAAAGTTATTTAAAGATACAAATAAAACTATAATCAGTGATTAGAAAGTGAAAATACATATTTGATGAAGATTAAAAAAAGTAATTATATAAAATTTTAGAGGAAGATAATGAAAAAAGAAATTGAAAATAAGTTTAATAATGAAATAAGAAAAATTAGTGATAATAATATAGCAAAGATAAGTAAATTGTTTCCTGAAGTTATAACAGAAGGGAAAATAGATTTTGATAAATTAAAAATAGTACTAGGTGAAGATATAGATGAAAATGTAGAAAAGTATGAATTTACTTGGAATGGTAAGAAAAAAATGTTGCAAAGTATAAATTTACCTTCAAAAGGAACTTTACTTCCAGATATAGAATCATCTGTTAATTTTGATGATACAAATAATTTATATATTGAAGGAGATAATTTAGAAGTCTTAAAAATATTAAGAGCAAACTATACAAATAAAATTAAAATGATTTATATTGATCCCCCTTATAATACAGGTAGTGATTTTATTTATAAAGATAATTTTAAAGATAGTATTCAAAATTATAAAGAACAAACTGATCAAGAAACAAGCAAAAATCCAGAAACATCAGGAAGATATCATACTGATTGGCTAAATATGATATATCCTAGATTAAGACTTGCAAGAGAACTTTTAAAAGAAGACGGAGTTATATTTATTTCTATAGATGATCATGAACAATCAAACTTAAAAAAGGTTTGTGATGAGATATTTGGGGAAGAGAATTTCGTGGGAGATTTAGTTAGAAAAACCAAAAGTACTACCGGAGACGCATCTTTGGGATTTAATATGCAACATGAGAATACTTTGATATACTTTAAGAAGTTAAGTTCAGGTGTTCTTAAAGGAGAAAAAAAAACATTTGAAAATTATAAGAATCCGGATAATGACCCTAAAGGTGCTTGGATTATCGCTGATCCAAGTGCACGTACAGGCTATTCTTATAATATCTCAAATCCGTATACAGGAAAGGTGGATTTACCTCCTGAAAATGCCCAATGGCGATTTCCAGAAAAAAGATTTAAAGAATTTTTAAAATCAGGTAAAATTGTATTTAAGAAAAATCATGGCGATAATGAGAGGGGTTTCATATACAAAAGGTATAAAAATGAGATACGTGATTCAAATAATAAAGTAGATAGCTTATTTCTTACATCTAATGAGTATATGAATCAAAATGCAACCAAAAAATTACTTGATTTATTCAAAACTAAAGTATTTGATTATTCTAAACCTGTAAATAGCCTTAGAAAAATTATTGAATACAGTACTGTTAATTCAAACAATAATATCATTTTAGACTTTTTTAGTGGTTCTGCTACTACCGCTCATGCTATTATGGATTTAAATGCAAGTGATGGAGGAAATCGTAAATACATTATGGTGCAGTTACCTGAATCTATTGATGAAAAGAAAAATAAGAGTGCTTATGATTTTTGTATAAATGAATTAAAAGAAAAACCTACCATTACTTCTATTGGTAAAGAAAGAATTAGACGTGCTGCTAATAAAATTAAAGAAGATAATGAAAAATTATTGATAAGTGAAAAGACAAAGCGTGATTATAAAGATTTAAGTAATATAGATTTTGGGTTTAAAGTATTTAAACTAGATAGTTCTAATTATAAAGAGAATATTGGGCTTAGTGTTGATATATTTGTTGAAGGTAGAAGTAATGAAGATATTTTAATAGAACTTATTATCAAATCTGGTATTATGTTAGATGTTAAATATGAATTAGTAAAGAGTACATATGGAGAATACTATAATGTAGGTAGTGGTACTATGATTGTTTGTTTAAGCGATATCACAGAAGAGTTAGTTAATGATATAATTGAAAATGTTGATATTGAAGAAAATCCTAGAATATATTTTAATGATCAAAAATTTAAAGATGATTCTACTAAAGTAAATGTGTTGCATAATTTAGAAGTTGCAGGACTTACGAATGTGTGGAGTTTATAATGGGAAAATTAAAGTTTAAATTTAATGAAAATAGACAATATCAATTAGATGCTATTAATAGTGTGGTAAATTGTTTTAAAGGGGCTTTAAGTGAAAATGATAAGTTCACTATTGATTACATAAGAGAACTAAATAATAACATGCAAATATCTTTAAATATTGGAGATGATACTGGTTTGGGAGAAGGTAATTACACAGGACTATCTATAAAAGATATGAATGGTAATATAAATGAAATTCAAAAGAAAAATAAATTGATGTTAAGTGAATATGATGGTAAAAATATTACAGTAGAGATGGAAACCGGTACTGGTAAAACTTATGTGTATTTACGAACTATAATGGAATTATATTCTAAATATGATTTAAAGAAATTTATTATTATTGTGCCTTCTATTGCAATACGAGAAGGTGTTCTAAAAAGTTTATCAATAATGGAGGAGCATTTTAAAAATATTTATTCTAATATTACTCATATTTCATATAAGACATTTGAAAAAGGTAATTTGAGCACTATTACTAGCTTTGCTAGAAGTATAAATTTAGAAATAATGATAATGACTATTGATTCTTTTAATAAGGAAAGCAATGTATTAAATAAAGAAAATGAAAAGTTTATGGGTGATAAACCTATAACATACATTCAAAAAACAAATCCTATAGTTATTATAGATGAGCCTCAAAGTGTTGATACAACCGCTAACTCTAAGGAAGCTATAAATAGTTTAAATCCTTTGAACATATTACGTTATTCTGCTACACATTTAGAAAAGTTATCACTTGTTTATAAATTAGATTCTATAGATGCATATGATAAAGGATTAGTAAAACAAATAAGTGTTTCTGAAATAGTAAGTGACATTAATAATAATGAAAAGTATATGAAGTTATTAAAATTTGATAAGAGTAATAATCCTGAGATTGAACTAGATATAATTGATGAAAAGAGAAGAATAAAAAGAAAGAAAGTTAAACTTAAAGTAGGAGATAGATTAGAAGATATAACCAATAGAGATATTTATTCTGGATATATTGTTGAGAATATAGATTTTCATAAAGAAAATGGATATATTTTGTTTTCAAATGGGGAAAAGTTAGAAATAAATTCTAATGAATATGAAATAAACCCAATAGTTTATAAACGAGCACAAATAAAAGATACTATAAGACACCATTTAGATAAAGAATTAAAATTAGTAGATAAAGGAATTAAAGTGTTATCACTTTTTTTCATAGATAAAGTAGTCAACTATAGAGATTATGATAAAGAAAATTTACAGGGAAAATATGCTAAATGGTTTGAAGCAGAACTTTTAAAGTTATTAGAAAACCCAAAATATAAAAGATTAAAAAAGTTATATCCTGAAGATATTAATAAGGTACATGATGGATATTTTAGTAAAGATCCTAAAGGAAAATATAAAGATACAACAGGGAAAAGTGAGACTAGTGATATAACAACGTATGATTTGATTATGAAGGATAAAGAAAGGCTAATTAGTTTTGAAGAACCTATAAGATTTATTTTTTCTCATTCTGCTTTGAAAGAGGGATGGGATAATCCAAATGTATTTCAAATTTGTACGCTTAATGAAACAAAGTCAACTTTAAAAAAACGTCAAGAAATTGGACGTGGTCTTAGATTGTGTGTGAATCAACAAGGAGATATTATTGAGGATACTGATAGTGGTATAAATAGACTTACAGTTATTGCTAATGAATCTTACGAAGAATTTGTTGGAAAGTTACAAAATGAGATAATAGAAGATTTAGGTAAACAATCAAGAGAAAGTATTATTGAATATTTTGCCTCATTTAGAAGTGATGATAATACAGATGAAATGGGTGTGGAACTGGGAGAGAAGTTATTAGAAAATCTAATTGAAAATAAATATATTAAATCTAGCAAGAAAAAAGGTATCTATACGTATGATAAGACATTATCAGAAGCTATCAATGAATCAAAATTTATATTAAAAGAAGACTTTGTAGAGTATGGTAAAAATATTACTAGTGAATTAAGAAGTAAATTCAAAACTCCAAATATCGATAATGAAAAAAATAAAAAAGAGTTGAAAGTAAATGAAAAAGTAAAAAATTCGGAAGAATTTCAAAAACTATGGAATTTAATTAACAAGAAAACAAAATACTCTTTGAAAATAGATTCTAAAAAATTAATAGAGGATTGTTTAAAAAGTATAAATTTAGAAGAGTTAAAAAAGAACATTAAAATATCAGCTATTGACAGAAATATCAAGTATAAAAATGGTGGAGAAATAGTATCAACAGAAGAGAAAAAGAAGACAATGGAAACTTTACGTGAATTAAGATATAATAACTTTGATATTGTTAAAGAATTAGTTAATGGAACAAAATTAACACGTAAAACGGTTGTTAATATATTAAATAGTATTGCAGATTTAAATAAAATTTATGAAAACCCTGAATATTATATAGGAAAAATAACTCAGATAATTAATGAACAAAAGGTAATACAAATAAAAGATGGTATTGAGTACAAGATGACAAACAACATATATGATGATCAAATATTTGAAGGAAAAGATATATACATAGATTTAGAAAATAATAATTCCTTTAGATATATAAAGTCAGATGCTAAGCACTTATATAATTATGTCATATGTGATTCTAAAGTGGAAGTTAAATTTGCAAATGCTTTTGAGAAAAGTGAAGATGTGATGTACTATGTTAAATTGCCAAGTAAATTTATTATATCTACTCCTGTTGGACCATATAATCCTGATTGGGCTTATATTAAGTATAGTGATAAGTTGTTATATTTTGTTTATGAAACTAAAGGTACAGATGAAGTAGGAGAATTAAGATTTAAAGAAAATTTTAAAATAGAAATGGCCAAAAAACATTTTGCAGTAATAGGAGAAAAAGATTTGAAATTTCGAGGACCTGTAAAAGATATTGAAGATATTTAGTATTAAAGATAATAATATTTTATTTTGAATAAGCAGACTTAAGAAAGAAAATTTAAAATAAAACATATAAAGAGCATTGGTATTTGTTATGAGTACTAATGCTTTTTTTAATGTCTTTTTGTATTTTCTACACAAGTTTAATCCATATATTTTAGTTCCTACTATAATTATAACGGGCTACTCTAAAAAAGTTAGCTAGTATTTATAAAATTTATTCTAAAAATCTTACAACAGGATAAGGGACTACATATAAGTTTTCGCAAAGCTCAAACGAAGTCCTAAAACATTAGGGTTTAAATAAAAAAATAAATAGTCTGTAAAAGCCTTAAAATATATGGGCAAATGATATCAATAATATAAAAATAAAATAGGGGATAGTGCTATCAAGGTTATAGGGATAAGTGCTATCCCTATTTCTATGTAATAAATATCTAATATGTTATGAAAAAAGTAAGTTTAGTAATATAAAAATCTTTTTCTTAATTAAAATTTAGGAGCAATTAAAAGTTGTGAAAATATTAATTAAAAAGAAGAATTAAAATATTTAGTAATATTAAAAAGTTTTTCTAAACTAAAATATTTTTGTAACTAAAAAAGTTGCAGAAAGGAAGTTTAATGGATATATTTGAAGATGATGAAATAGAAGAAGTAGATGAATCAGAATGGGAGGAATTTGATAAAGAGTTTGAAAGACTGCAAAGAAGCAAAAGTACAAAACATAAGAAGAAAAATACTAAAGCATTATATGTTGATTTAAGTGTAGATTTAAAAAGTAAATTAAAAGAGATTTGCAAAAAAGAAAATAAAACACAAACAGAAGTAATATCAACATTCATTAAAGATTATGAAGTTTATAAAAAGACAATTTATTCAATAGAAGATGATGTTAAAGTCTTATTAAAAGTATTAGACATAACGAGTGATTATGAAGTATCAAAAGTTAAATTAGAACTTGAAGAGCAATATCAAGTTAAAAGTGAAAATAGAAGAGTTAAGAAATTTGGAATAGATAAAAAACCACAATACTTAAGGTTATCAACTCATGAAATATTAAATGAGTTAGCAATAAAAGAAAATCGTAATAAAAATGAAATAGTAGATGAATTACTACTGAACTATTATTACAAAACAGTAGATAATAAAAATATAGTTTATCAAATAAAAGATATGTTAAAAGTATTTCAAGAAATATCAAAAAGACAATTAGGAGATAAAGTATATAACAAAATTGAAAAAACATATTTTAGAAATAAATTTAGTAATAAGAAGTATAGAAAGGGAGGAAATATTGAATAGTGAAAAATTAATCAAAATAATAATTAGTGATATACAAATGTATTTAGAGTTTATAAAAGAGGAACTTGAAAAACAAGAAATAGATTTAAAGTATATTATTAAAATGTGGGAACAAGTATATAAACAAAAAGAACAGTTGCTGAAACTAGATAGTGAAGATACTATAATGATGTTGATGTATGAAAAATTTATACAAGAATTACAATATAATGATGTAATAAATACATTAGATGAGTTTATGGAGTATAATGGTAATTCAAAACTATTATTAGAATACAATGGAGATAAATTAAACATAGAAAAAAGTATAAGTCAAAGTGAAAATAAATTAATAAATGAATTACAAAATCAAGAAATACAAAAATATGTAAATTTAGAAGCTGAAGTAAATGAAGAAAGTGAAAGTATTAAAGAACAAGAACAATTATTAACAGGTTATATAGATGAGTTAGAATTTGCGTTTGAAACAAAGTTAGTAATAAAAGTAATGATTAAATATTTAAAAAGAAATAGAGGTGGTAAATGGTAGTAGGATATATAAGAGTAAGTACAAAAGAGCAAGCCCAAGATAAAAATAGTTTAGTAAATCAAAAACATAGAATGGAACAATATTTTAAACAAAATAAAATAAATAATTATGAGATAATTGAAGATGGAGGATACAGTGGAACAAATACAAAAAGAGGTGGATACCAAACAATATTAAGCCTTATTGAAAGTAATTTAATAACAATGATAGTATTTGATAAATTAGATAGGATAGGAAGAGATTTAATTGATTATAATACATTAATTAAACTATGTAGACCTAGAGGAATAAAAATACAATCTGTAACAGATAATATAAATTTAGATAGTGCAACAGGAAGAGGAATATCAAATGTACAAATGTCTTTTGCACAAATGGAAAGTGAACA
>JBKDZV010000060.1:0-10083 GCA_047971455.1 Mycoplasmatales bacterium
CCTATAATAACAGCTATCAGAGGTTGGATACCCATCATTATTGAAGCTAATATACTACCATTATCACTTAAACTTTGTCCTAAAAAAACCAAAAAACTAAAACCACAAAACCCCAATGTACCAAGACCCCATAACTTTAATAATTCTTCCTTTTTTATATTTTCTAATGGATTAGCTTTTTCTGTAACTAATAAAATTAACAAAAACAATATACCTGCTGGTATATATCTAAATAATGTCATATAAAAAGGATCCATCACTTTTAATATTTCACCCGTTTCTATAAACATTCCTCCCCATGCTATAGTTGCTACCAGACATAAAATTATTCCTTTTTTCATTGATTTACTCCTATAATTTTTTCTGTATATATACACTTACATTATACTAAAAATGTAGAATAACAATAATATATATGTGAATATATAATATTCAAAAATGGAATAATCGCAACTTTCTCGACTTTTACTATTAAAATTGAGAATTTATCATATACTAAATTTCTTTTTTATTAGATATTTATTGTCTTATCTTTCCAATTCTTCTTTTAATTGCTTTGATTTTACAACGCTATATTCAGGTTGATATGTTATTTCGTCTTTTAGAAACTCTTTTATTTTATTTTTACCTTCTTCTCTATCATCAAACAACCCTTTTAAGAGAGTATTAAATTCATCATATTTATTAGCTTTAACTGAAATAATTCCTATATTATCTCTTAACAATATATCATTAGCCACCATAAATGATGTTCTTTTATTTCCATCATAAAATAATTGCTTCTTTATTCCATAACACAAATATTCCAACGACCTATTAATTGGATCTTTATCTTGTAAAATTAACTCTATATCTTTTTTAACTTTTTCTTCTATTGGAACCTGCGGTTGATTATCAACATTATTTACTCCTACATTTCCATTTCTTAACTCTCCACTATTTATAACTAAACCCCTTCCTACTTCAGCATGAATTTTTTTAATCTTTTCAAATGTAATTCCTGTTTTATCTATTAATATTAAATTCCAGGCATTTTTTAAATTAATAACTACCTCAACATCATAAGAAGCCACATTATTTAGTATTCCTTTATCTAGAATCTTTGCAGTTTCTACATATGAAATAGTTAATCCATCTAACTTTGTCATATTATAGATGTTTTCTTTTATATATCTTAAAGCTATCATTTCAGCATTATTTCTTTTTTGTTTACTCATATTTCCACCTTTACTTTAAACTCTAAAGTCTTGTAATTCTTCTTTATAATTAAATTCTATTTGTTTATCATTTAATTTAAAGTACACATTATAATTATCATCTACTTCTATATCTCCATCTAGTGCATTATAACTATCAATTTTTAAATTTATTTCATCTATTAATTTGTCATACTCTTTACTATTTATATTCCCATTTATAAATAGTTTATTTAATCTTTTTTGTTTTTCTTCTTTTATTTTACTCATTTCCTGATCTTCTTGTTTTATATAATAATCTATCATTTGAATTAATATTTTTTCATTAAAATATTTACCATCTGAAGTATATAAATATTTATAAGTTAAGCCATTTTTTTTAATTTTTGTTTGAACATAGAGTAACTTATTAGTTACTCTATATTTTACTCTTCCTTGTAAATCGTAATTATGAGCATAATTAATTCTACTACGTTTTGCTTTTATTTTGCTTTTATCGCCTTCTATCTTTTCAATTTCAATATTATTATATTCAGTTGCTATTGGTTTTATTAGATAGTATTTTTTACCTTCAAATTCTTTATAGCCGTAGTAGATGGTGTTTTTTATTATTCTTTCTACTCTATCTCTGTACATATTTATATTAGAATATTTTTCTAATATAATTTTTGTTATTGTTGTAAATTTTAGACCTTCTTCATATAGTTTAAATATTTCTTTTACTATTCTAATATCATCGTTATAGTAAATTTTTCTATCTTCACCTTTGGAAATTCCAAGTGGTAAAAGATGACTAGAATAAGGATATACTCCTTTTTCTAATCTGTTGCGATATGAATGTCTTGTTCTCGAAGAAGCAAAATCTCTCTCTTCTTCTCCCATTGCTGCTCTTACTGTATGAACTATCTTCCCACCTGGTGCATTTATATTAATGGGTAAATCTAAAATATGCATTTCAACTCTGTATTCTTTACAGAGTTCGGCCATTAATAAATAGTCTATATTGCTTCTTGACAACCTATCTATTGTTGTCACTATTAAATTTTTAATTTTATTTTCTTTTATCTCTTGAACTAGTATGTCTAAAAATTCTCTTTTTTTTTTCCTACCACCACTTTTCCCTCCATCACTATAAAGTATTGGATTTAATATATTGTTATCCTTACAATATCTCCTAGTTCTATTTTCTTGTTCTTCTAAGGATTCTCCTTTAACTTTCTGTTTAGATGTAGATACTCTCGTATAAATTATATTTTTTAACATTTTTCTCCTATCTTAATATTATCTCTCTTATATCATCTAATGTATAATCCCTTTTTTCTACTTGTTCTAATCTACCACAAACTGTTACTCCAAGCATATCACTTCCTATTATTTCTATATCTTTATATTCATCATTTGCTGACCTTAATATTATTTTATCTTTTTCCGGTATATATATTTTGAGGGTTGATTCTGCTTCTCCATTTTTCTCAACTTGGATAACTCCCACTTCGTTTTTACCTAAACTTCTTGTCTTTTTAATTAGTAAAAAGTCTCCTTCTTCAATATTTAAATCTATCATAGAATCCCCTTTAGCTTCTAAATAAAAATAGTTCCCTTTTCCTTGATATTCGTATGGTAATAATTTATATGCTTCAATGTGTTCTTGTGCATACACTGGTACTCCGCACTGAACCTTACCTAATATTGGAACTTTATAAAACCACTTTTTAGTTTCTTCATCATATACATATTCTGAGAATTGTTTCCAATCTATATTATATACTTTGGCTATTGCACTTAAATATGTAGTATCTTCCATATCTAGCAGCTCTTTAAAGTTTTCCAAATCTTCCAATTTTTTCTTTGCAAACTCATTACCTTCAGATAAATCATCTAAAGTTAAATCTCTTTGCTCTCTAATAGATTTTAATTGTTTCATGAAAATTTTAGCTAATTGTTGATTATTTGTCTTCATCTTTATCTTCCATTAATAGTTTGGCTTGGTTTATACTGTCATTAAAATTAAAAGCCTTATAATTTCCTACATTATTGATTAATTCTAATAAAGATTTATTCAAGTTTACTATATCTTCTTCTTTCATTACTTTAAAATCCATTTTTCCATATATTTTATAAAATTCATTTATATATTCATTTGCTGTTTCTATTATACCATCCCAAGATGTTTGTACTTCAAGTAGTTTTCTAAAATAACTATTAAGTATTACACTTGTATTATTTACTAACTCTTTTTTGATATTATCTTTCATAGCTGCTTCAAATGATTCAATTTCAAATAGAAGATCATTCACTCTTTCATTATAGTTTGAATAATCTTCTAATGTTGCTTGTTTTAAATTTTTCATATTCAACATTTCTCCTTTTTAATTGTTAATATATTTCATCGTTTATAATATCTTTTATATTATAAACGCGTTTGTCTATTTTCTCAAGCTTAGCTAGTATCATAAGATTATGTACTTCTTCTTTAGGTATTACTATGTCTTCATACTTATCATTTGCACTACATAGTCTAATACCATCTTCATCTTTTTTAAATACTTTTAAATTAGCACTTGTTTCTCCTTTGAAGAAGAATGCTCCTATTTCATTTTCTTCCAAAGTAGTAGTTCTCTTCATTAGAAGATAATCTCCTTCTTCAATATTTAAATCTATCATAGAATCTCCTTTAGCCCTTAAATAAAAATATTCTCCTCTTCTTTTATATCTAAAAGGTATCATTTTATATCCATTTACTTGTTCATCTGCATACATAGGAACTCCACACTTAATATCTCCAAGTACTGGTACTGGATAAAATCTTTCTTCATCTATATTTTGTATTTCTAAAAAAATATTTAAATCTACATCTAATACTTCACATATTTTCATAGCATTTTCTAAACTTAATTTCAAAGTTCCATTTTCCCATTTTCCAATATATGTAGAATCAACGTTTATTAACTTTGCTAATTCTACTTGAGTCATCTTATTTTTTTTCCTTATTCTTTTTAAAGTTTTTCCAATTAATTCATTTAAATCCACCATCTACCTCCTATAGACTCTATTATAACAATTATAATACCACATTTGGATTAATTTGCTGAAATTAGCAAATATTGCGAGTTTGACTTCTAAATTAAAATATCAAGTCTTTAGATGATAATTTAATATAGCCATTATCTACTATATTATTTATATTAACCTTTTGGTTAAATATGTATGAAAAAGCAGGTCTTGATTTCATTTTACTAGGCTTCTTTCTTAAATTTGTAATTACCATAGAGCCCATTGGATTCATAGCTAATTCTTCAGCTGTAATTAAACTATGTGCTTCTTCTTGATAACTTACACTAACTCTCCCACGATTATCATAGCTTATATTAGGTCTTACTTGAGTTGTCTCTCCTACTTCTTTACTAAAAAATTCTAATGAAGTTTGTTTACCTGCTAGTATGTATTTCTTAAGATGCATATTAGAAATTATAGTTTCACTCATCTCCTTACCATACTTCTCTTCAATCTGAACACTTTCTTGAACAGCTATACTAAATTGTATCCCACGACCTAAACAAACTGTAAGCTTATTAGTTATATTTTCAATCTTTGGAATGTTAGCAAATTCATCAAGTTCAAATTGTATTTTCCTTTTTAACTTACCACCAATACTATCTGCATATTTAACAGCTACTAAATATATTTGGTCAATAAATAAACTTACTAATTTATTTAAGCTAGGATCATAATCAGGAGTTATTAAATATATAATATTAGGTTTATCTCCTTTAACTATTTCTTTAAAGTTAAAATCATTGACACAGGTCAACTTACCTAACCCTAATAAATTGAATATTTTAAGCTTAGATAAACATGTAGTAATAATACTTTCTAGTGTTTTTCCTGAAGAAGAGGGAAAAGTCATTCTGGAATAATTATCAATAGGTAATTTACTTATAATATCTTTATACTCATAATTACCTTCTTCATCTTCATTTAATAATAATTTCATTTGAGCTATTACATTGTATAGGTTAAACTTATTCATATCCATTTTTATAAAACTTTCTTCTAATACATAATATATAAATGAAGATAATAAGTTTTGACCTGATAACTCCCAAAATGGATCTTTCCCTTCAATAGGTACTAAATTATTAACTACTAAATCTATTTCTTTTTGAATATTAGATTTATCTTCGTTACTATCATTATCAACAGTTTCTTTATATTCTACTACATATTTATTAATATCACTTTTATCCATCTTATGAATATTTAGCTTATATTTTCTTAATAAATAAGTTTCTAAAGATTCATAATGACTTACTACTTCAACCTTATTTAAATACTTCCTACCTACATGAGCATATATATTTACCATTCCTTTATCTTTTACATAGCTTGGTAACATTTTAGTTTCGCCTAAAAAATACTCATCAAAGTCTACTACTAACTTATTAAACTCTTCTAGTATATTACAGAGTGGATTGTATCCACAAGACTGACTTAAATCACTCAAATTTAATACTTTAGCATCATACCCTTGATCTTTAGCAATAGAGCAAGTAGCATTAAACAACTCTCCTTTAGGATCACTTACGATTATGCTAGGTCTTTCTTTTTTGTTTTTAAGCCTCAACCAAAAGTCTAACTGTGGAATAATATCAGTCTGACTCTTTCCACTTCTAGTAGTTCCAATGATTAATTGATTAATAGGATTCACATCTAAATATACTATATCAAGTAATTTAATAAACTTAAACTTCTCAAGCTTACTTAATCTATCAACCATACTTCTCTTTTGATATTTATGAAGAATCTTACTAATATCTCTATCACTCAAATTAGTACGACTTAATCTTTCATTCAATTGCAATACTTTACTTGTATCATTCATCTTGTAAAAGTCTAAATCAAATAAGTGTAAACCAAATACATATACTTCACATACTCTATTTACAATAAAACCACTAGTATATGAATTATCATACTCAACTCTAACATAATCTTTAACTTTATCCCTCTTACTAGACCATATAGCTTTACCTTTAGAGTAAGTATTTATAGGAGCCATATATTTTACTTTAAATCTCTCCCAACTCCTCCTTATAACTCTTCTAAAGATTAATAAGACTACTCCAAATAACATTATATAATAAGCTACGCCTTTAAGTCCTTTATTGATAATCAACCTATTAATACTAATTACAATACAATTTAACACTCTAACAATTATATCAGGGTCTATAATAAGAATAACTAACAAAATTACTAAAGGTATTAACTTTAATACTACCAACTTATTAATCTTCATAAAAGTACCCTAATAAGTCTTTTTTAAATTTAGTATAAGCATGTTTTCCACTAACTTCAAAACATTCATACATCAAGCATATAACAAAAGATTCAGCTTCTACATTAACTTTAACATCATTATCCATTAATAAACTAAATACAAAGTTTAAATACTCATAATTGTAATAACTAGTAAATAGAACATATAAAAACTTATTACTAAAAATATCAATAGAAGCAGCTTTTAATAACAACTTTTTACTATTATAATCTAAATTACTAATATCAACTTTTAATCCTAATTCAGACAATTTATCAACTAATTCACTTCTAACTTCAACAAGACCAAAAACACCAATCAATTCGTCTAATACTTCCTCGTATTGATCATAATTACAATCATCTAATACGCTACCAATATACTCAACTTGTTTATCAGTCAAAATATATTTACCTACAAATTTATCAATAATAGAACATTTATAGAAATCTAACAAAAATTCATAATCCAAATACTTAAAATCACTACTACAACCTTTAAAATTATTACTAATACTTACTTTAGCCTTAACTCCTAAAAATAACCTAATAACAATATTTTTAATATATTTTAAGGTAAAAAAACATTCGATACCATCTATATATAATCTTGTTTTAACTTTATTTTAAAATAGTTTTAATTATCTTTTGGTAATTATATATTTAATAAGAAGATTTAAACCCATAAGTATTACTAAATAAATTACTACACTAAAATATACTTGGACTTTGAAATAAATTAATAATGGCGAAGTTAATAAAACACTAATTAATCCAATTGTCAATTGATTTATTACTTGATATTTTAAAAAAGCTTTTTTATTAAGACCGATTAAGTTTAATAACTTTCTTTCTTTTTGCAATAAAATATTTGAACCTTTATTAATTAACGCAAATAGTATAATAGAAATTATTAAAATTAAAATTAAAAATTTAGTTAATTTCTTAATACTCTGTTTAGATTCTAGCATAGAATCACTTGTCAAAATTTCATTATCAGAATATAATGTAAAATAAGGATATTTTTCTTGAAATTCTTTGATAAATTTTTCTTGCTCAGTTTTATCACTAAACTCAATATAAATATTTTTTATCCCATCACCAAATAAACTATTGATTTCAGCAGTATCTAACTTTTCATAACCAAATCTTTCACGTTCTCTATTAAAGTACTCTTTTTTACTTTGTAAATTTTGCATGCTTTCTTGAATTTTGCTAAAAACTAAATCTTGTTCATTATAACGATAAATAATGTTTGATTTGTATTTATCAATACTTTCATAAATTCCTACAATTTTAATTTTAGTCTTTTCACCAGCAGTTTGTGAAATATTATAGTTTGCATCTTCCCAATCAAGTTCTTTAGTTGGTATTTCTAACTCTAAATTTAAAACATCATTTAAAGAGTTTAATTGTTTATTTTGCATTATATAGGTTGCTAAAGTTTCATCAATCATTACTTCATCTTCAGTATTATCTTGTGGTAGTTCTCCCATTAACATATTTTTATAGTTATATTCTTGTAATAAAAAAGGATTGTCAGCGAAAACTTTTTTGTTATTTAAAAGTTCGGTTGATTGCACTTCTATTGAGGATTTTGTTCCTAAATTTAATTGTTTAGCATATTCAGAAATAAGTTGGTTATTCTTTAGTAAACTCAAATCTAAATCTTTTAAATATAAATACTCCGAGATTATTTTTGCTTGATTTTGAATAGGAACATTCATCTCTTGATAGCGGTTAAACACTTGCATAGTTTGGATATTATAATTTTTTTGAATAACTGATAAATCATTATTAGAAAAATATACTTTATTACTTAAACATTCTTCTTTATGATTTTGACAATAGCTTGCATCTGTTTGATTAAGAACTACAACACTATTAGGTAACATATTTAATGCTAATTTTTTTTGTAAATCTTGTATATTCAATAAATAACTTGATCCCAATAAAGTTAAACAAACAATAATAAAAAGACTAATGAAATAATTATATTTATAAACTTGAAAATTTTTAAAATGTATTTTTAAAATATTCTTAGTTTTTAAGTTATATTTTTTAGTTTTTTCTTGACTTTTATCTAAAACTTCATTAACAATTACTGGTTCGTTGCTATTATCTAACGATATTTTAGTAAACATTAACTCATTATTCAAACCATGATCTACAACAATTAATGTTTGGTTTTTAATAGTTTTTAAATACTCATATAAAAATAGTTTGGATTTTTTATCTAAATTATTTGTTGGTTCATCTAAAATAAGTAATTTTTTATTTTGTAATAACCCAAATACTAGATTAGTTTTTTGTCTTTCCCCACCACTTAATAAACTATATTTTTTATTAAGTAATTTTTTTAGTCGAAAATTAGTTATTAATTCTTGGAATAAGTGTTTATCATAACTATTTAATAATGTATTAATATTTTCTTCAATTGTCAAATTATTAAATAAACTCATATCTTGAGAAATATAGGTTATATTTTGATAGCGAAAATCTGCTTTATTTTTAATTTCTTTTGTAGGTACATCATGAAAATAAACTTCTCCTTGATAATCTTTATCTAATAATGTAATAATATTTAATAAAGTAGTTTTACCACGTCCATTTTTTCCAACTAATAAATACTTTTCTTTAGCTTTTAATTCTAAATTTATGTTTTCTAAAACTTTTTTTTCTTGTCCTTTAGTTTGAAATTTTTTTTCAATTATATTAATTTTTAGCATTTGTTTTCCTTTTAAAGATTTTATTAATTATAAGATTAATTATTATATTGATAATAATAAAGATACAAATTGTAGTTAGACATACTAATTTTCCTTGATTTAAAACTAAGATATCCGCAATAATATAGATTATTATAATACATAATAACTGAATTAAATTTTCAAAGCTATTTAATTTATTATAACTATTTTTAGGCATTCCAAATAATATTAATAATTTTTCTTGTTCTATTTTCATCATATAGTATTGTTTAGCAAAAATTAATAAAATAGCAAAACTAATTAAAGCAGAAATAATTATTCCTAATTTTAGTTGGTTATAGTATTTATTATTGGCTTTAGCAACATCGCCATGATTATATTCATAATTTGAGATTATTAACTTATTAGGAAACATATTTTTCAAACTAGTATAAACTTCTTCTTCTTGCGTGGGATCACATTTTATATATATACTTTCAATATCATCTCCTGCTAACTTTAAGTACTCCTCCTTAGAAATTGGAGGGTAATTTATTTCTTCTAAAGTACTTAAATAAGAATCATAAGCATCCTCTACTTGTTCTTCTTCTTGACTAAGTGCTGAAGGTAAAGCATTTTGATACATAGTCCCATTACTATTGTAACCAAAAATAGTTGGTGTACGTATTAATGTATTTTGCTCATAAATTCCAACAACTTTATATTCTTTATCTTGAACTATATCTTCATTATCAAAATTTGTTGTTGGAATTATTATTGTTTGATTAATTAATTCATTAAGACTATTTAAATTTAATTTAGAAGCATAATCAACGGCCATTATTTCGGGAATGGCTATTTCATTAATAGTATTATCA
>JBKDZV010000061.1:0-9757 GCA_047971455.1 Mycoplasmatales bacterium
AAAATTAAAAAAATTAGGCTTTTCTAACTTTAAAATTGGTTTAGAACCAGAATTTTTTTTATTTGAAAAAATAGATCCGAACAAACCGGAAATTTTATTAACTGATATGAATGGTTATTTTGATCAAGCACCTTCTGATCGTGCTAGTTTGTGTCGTCGAGAAATAGTATTACAATTAGAAAAAATAGGTTTTGAAATTGAAGCTAATCATCATGAAGTAGCAGCTTCTCAGCATGAAATAAATTTTAAGTATGATAATGTATTGGAATATTGTGATAAAGTCCAAATTTTTAAAAATTTAGTTAAAACAATTGCGATTAAACACGGGATGCATGCAACTTTTATGCCTAAACCTATTCATGGGGTAAATGGTAGTGGAATGCACTCTAATTTATCATTATTTAAAGATGGACAAAATGTATTTTATGATAAACAAGGTAAACATGAATTATCAGATGTAGCTTATAATTTTATTGGTGGTTTATTAACTTATGCTAAAGAATTTACGGCAATTACTAATCCTTTAGTTAATTCTTATAAAAGGTTGGTTCCAGGATATGAAGCTCCTTGTTATGTTTCATATTCTAATTCTAATCGTAGTGCAATGATTAGAATACCAGCATCACGAGGACAAGGAACAAGAGTTGAAGTTCGTAGTGTAGATGCAACGGCTAATGTTTACTTAGCAATGGCAACATTATTAGGAGCAGGTTTAACAGGGGTAGAACAAAGAATTATTCCTTCAGATCCAGTCTCAGAAAATATTTTTGCAATGACTATGCAAAGAAGAAAAGAATTAGAAATTGGAACTTTACCAGTTTCTTTAAGAGAAGCGATTAAAAATATGGAAAAATCAGAATTTATGAAAAATATTTTAGGTGAAGAAGTTTTTTGTAAATATGTTAAAAGTAAAAATAAAGAATATGATGATTATCGTTATGCTGTCCATAAATGGGAAGTTGATAAATATTTAGGAATTTATTAAAAAGATAAATGAAGTATTTTTAAAATATTTCCCAATTCAAAAGTAAAATTTAATTGATAGCAAAAGATAAGCCAGGAATATTTAGGACTATATTATATATATATTAAGTTGATTAAAATATATAATAAAGTATAATTAGTAGAAAACGAAAATATACTTAACTATTTAATTAGACTTGGATACGATTAATGAAAGACTGATTGCTGTTGAAAATAAGATATGAAATATTAAAATAAAAAATACTAATTAATTTAATAATTAGTATTTTTTAAATCATTATCGCATCAATATCATCAATAACTTCTTGTAAAGATATTTGACTTAACTCTAAAAGCATACTTTGATGTACTTTAGCAAATTTAGTTTCCAAAACTGGAACGATATTTTTACCTATAGGACAAAAATTTGCTGTATTATAATCAGGTTTTAACAAAGGATTAGTACAAACTGCTAAATAAATTTCTTTTAAAGTTAGTTCTTTAGTAGTCATACATAGTTTAGGTTCACTTTTCCCTTGAACAGTTTGAATTATTTTAGCCTCTCGTAAGAGTTTCATAATTTTTCTAACTAATGCTGGATTAGTATTTAAACTATTAGCAATTGCTTTACTTGATAATTCATGCTGTTCTTCGGAAGTGATGTAAACTAAAATATGTATAGCATCACTAAAAATGGTTGATTTACTCATACTCCTCCTAATAATATTAATATTATAACATAAAAATCTCAGCTGTAATTTTTTTTGATACAAGTATTGACAAGATAAAAAAAATATTATATACTACAACTTGTAACAATAAAAAATACACTCAAGGAGAAAGATGTTAAATCAAATTAATTGGTTAGAAGGATTTGAACCAGGAAATACAGATAATTTTGTATCTAATGAAATAATTATCAAAGGAGTAACAGCACAAACCGCTTGGAAATATATTGTAGATACTAAACTGTGGCCTTTATATTATGATAATGTATCAAAGATTGAATTAGAAAATAATAGTAATTATTTAGTAAATGAACTTAAGTTTAATTTTAATACTTTTGAATTTTTAGTACAAGCCCAAGTTAAAGAATTACAAGCACCAACGGAAACTAGCCCAGGAAGAATTGGCTGGTATGGACTATGTGCTGGTGACGAAAATAATCGTTTAGAAGTTTATCATGCTTTTTTATTTGAAAATGTTGCTAATGATTGCGTACGTATTTTAACGCAAGAAACGCAAATAGGTAAGCCCGGACAAGAAATGGCTTTACAAAAACCTAATCCAATGTTAAATGCTCATCAAGATTGGTTAGAAGGAATTGCTTCTGTAATAAAAAAAGAACTAAATTAACTTAATTTAGTTCTTTTTTATACTTTTTAGTAATAATTAGCTTCATTAATTGAGATTAATTTTAAAATTCATAAATATTTTAATTACCATAAAAAAGCTAAAGTAATTCCACTTATAATAGAAATTAACCATAAAGAAAGGCCAAATTTTAATTCTTTTGCTCCTAAAGCTTTAATATCGTTAAGTTTAATTGCATAACCGACCATAAATAACGCAATAGGTAATAAAAATTTCCCAATAATATTTAAAGAAATAATTAAAGGATTGTTTAAAATGCTTGTAATAATTGATGCTAAAATAAAACCTAAGATAAAAAAGGGAATAGGTAACTTAGAATTTTTTTGTTGATTAAAACGTGCCAAAATAATTGTAATTGGAATAATCCATAAAGTTCTCGTTAATTTTAAAACTGTCGCTAATTTTAAGGAAGTATCACCATAAATACTTGCCGCTCCAACAACTGAGGAAACATCATGAATACTTAAAGCACAAAAGACTCCAAATTGTTCTTGATTCATATGGAGTAAATGACCAAGTGGTGGGAAAATTACTAAAGCAAGACCATTCAAACTAAAAACAATACCAGTAGCTAAAGCAAGTTGCTTATTTGTTGGGTTTAAAATCGTAGATACGGCACTAATAGCACTTCCACCACAAATTCCAGTTCCATAAGTTGTTAAAGCTGAAGTAATTTTATCAGTTTGGTATAATTTAATAAGAATAAAGCCACAACTTAAAATAACACTTAAACTGATAAAGGAAAAAATTATTCCTTGTAGACCAATAGTAATAACATCATGAATATTTAAACTAAAGCCAAAGAAAATAACTGAAGTATTTAAAATAAGTTTACGATATTTATTTAACTTTGGTGGTTGGTAAAATTTATCACTACTACTTAATAAAATTCCAAGAATTAAAGCAATTAATCCGGCATAATGTTGTAGTGGAGTAATAAAGTAAAAACTAGCAGCAAGTATAATAAAACCAATAAAGATAAGCTTATTTTCTTTCATAGATTTCCTTGGTTATGCTTTTTAGTAAGAGCCTTAATTATATTAATAGTTTCTGGTGAAGCGGTTTTAGAATATAAGATACCATAAGGTATGTTATAAGACCAATTGACAGGAATTGAAACTAGTCCTGGGTGAACATCAATCCAAGCATTTAAAATTAATAACAATTTGTTAGTTGAAGCACATTCGTTAAAGATACTCATATCATAAAAATGTGGAGCATCTTCAATAATAATTTTAGGATGCTGAGCAGTTAAATCAGCGCGCAGGATATCGTTTAAATTAGAATCTCCTTGTTTAACCATGATTAAAGGATAATCATACAAATCCTCAATTTCTAAAATTTTTTTTTTAGCTAGTGGATGTTTTGTAGAAACCGCAATCATTTTTTTATAAAAACCAAGGGTCAACATATTACAACGGCTTAACCAGAGTTTAGAATCACAAACGCCAATTAAAAAATCAAATTTTTTACCAATTTGGTCAATCTCTAATAAAACTTTATTATGTGTATCATCAAAGGGAATAATTTCCAAATCAAAATTAGGAAAATCTTGATCTATTTGATACCATAAGTTCATAAATTCTCGAGCAGGGTTTAAAATAGAAGTTCCAATTTTAATAATATGTTTTTGTTCTTCAATAAGATTTTTAGCCTTGATAATTGCTTCTTTAGAGTAATTGACAATATATTTAGCTTCTTGATAGATAAATTCTCCAGCGACAGTTGGAGTTATGCCCGAAGCGGTCCTAGTTAATAAAGTAATTCCTAAATGGGCTTCTAAAGAATTAATGTTTTTCATAACTGCAGTTGGGGTCATATACAAAAATATTGAGGCTTTAGTGAAACTTCCTTCTTCAACTACAGTAATAAAAATTGGCAATAATTTATTATACATATAACTCCTTAAGTTGTATATATTTTTAGTATATACTTTTAATTAATACTATTATAACAAATTAGCTATTCTTTTTGATAAAAAAAAAGAATATAATAACTAAGTGAAAGGAGGTAGTTTGCAAAGAATAATTATTTATTTTTCCAAAAATGGGGAAAATATTGTCAATAAAGAAATTAAAGATTTAACAATAGGGAACACCAAGGTAGTTGCTAAGACAATAAGGCAATTAGTAGATAGTGATATTTTAGAAATCAAATTACAAGAACCTTATTCCCATAATTATTGTGCTTGTTCTAAACAAGCTTCTGAGGATTTACGTAAAAAAAAAGATTTACAGTTAGTGGAGGTAACCAAAGATTTAACCAAATATGATGTAGTTTATTTAGGATATCCTAATTATTGTAATGGACTACCTCGACCAGTAACAGTTTTTTTAAAACAGACCGATTTAAGTAATAAAATTATTAAACCTTTTTGTACTCATGAAGGCGATGAATTAGGTAAAAGCATACAAGAAATCCAAAAACTTTGCCCAAATACTAAAATATTATCAGGTTTAGCAATTCAAGGAATTGAAATTTATGCTATAGAAGTTGTTAAGAAAAAACTAAATAATTGGATTAATAAATTTTAAGGAGACATTATGAAATATAATAATGAAACAGAATTTAATAAAGTAAACATGTTTGGAACAGGTGTAGAAAATATTGATTATGCTAAATTTTTTGTAGGTAAATCATTTTTAAATGCATTGAGTGATATAAATAAGGATAGCTTATTTATTGCTAATGTAACTTTTGAACCAGGATGCCGTAATAATTGGCATACACATCGTGCCAAAACTGGTGGAGGACAAGTTTTAATTTGTACTGCTGGAGAAGGTTGGTATCAAGCACAAGGACAAGAAGCAATAGAATTAAAAGAAGGAATGACGATTGTAATTCCAGCCAACGTTAAACATTGGCATGGAGCTAAAAAAGATAGTTGGTTTTCTCATATTGCTTTTGGTATACCCGGAGAAGAAACAGCTAATGAGTGGTATGAAGCAGTAACAGATGAAGAATATGCTAAGTTAAATAATTAAAGTAAATAAGGAGTTAAAATGAAAAAATATTCAATGTTTGTATTTTATTATATTGTAGGGATAGTTTCAGCATTAGCACTAAGTGCTTATCCTTTAATTTATAATGCTAAAGGATATAATGAAAAAATGGTAGCTTTATTAATAAGTATTAGTTTTATAGCAGTAGTCTTTCAACCTGTAATAGGATATATTACAGATAAGTTTACTACAACATTAACTATGACTAAAATTATTTTTGTTGGTTATATTATTAGTTGTTTTGTAATGTTTATAAGCTTTAAATTGTTTATTATTGGATTAATAATTAATACAATAACAAGATCAAGTGTTATTCCATTAATTGATGGATATGTAACACAAAATCCGGAATTATTCCCTTTTAGTTATGCCAAAATGCGTACAGCAATGCCAATAGGTTTTGGAACATCTTTTATTGTATCACTAATTTTTATTAATGTATTTGGTTTACCAATTAGCGGTATTTTAGTATTATTAGGAATTTTAGCAATAGTTGCTTTAATAATTGTCTTTAGTATTAAAGATGTCCAAAAACTAAATGATAAAAAGTCAACCAAAGTTCAAGAAAATATAGTAGTAAAAAATGATATGTTAGCAATAATTACCCTATTTTTATTCTTTATTTTATATGCTGGAGCTTACCAAATTAGTTCTACTTATTTAACAACTTATTATACAAACTTTGGGTATAGTGGAATGTTTATGAGTGTTTTAAACTTTTTGATGATTATTCCCCAAATATTTTTAATGTTTAACTATGATAAATTATTAGGGAAATTTAAAAAATCAACAATTCAAATACTGGCTTTAAGTTTTGGGTTACTTCAAGTCTTAATCTATGTATTATTTCCGCACAGTGTTTTATTATTAGTAATTGCTATTATGTTAAGTGGAATTCAAATTGTTTTATTTCCAGCTAGTTTTTATCCGCAAATTACTAAAGCAATTAAATCAAGTTATTTATCAACTGGTTTAACATTATTAGTAACAATTCAAGCCTTATGGATTGGGCTTTATAACCAAGGATTTGTCGCTAAAGTCTATGCCAATACTAATAATATTAAAAGTATTTATTTAATAATGTTTGGGACAATTTTAGTAAGTTTAATACCAGTATTAATTTACCGTTTTAAAAGAGAAAAATAAAAAATAAGAAAAATTAAAGGAGAATATTATGGCAAAAATATCAGAAAAAGTAGTAGTAATTATGGGGGCTTCATCAGGAATAGGAGAAGCTACAGCGAGATTATTAGCTAATAAAGGAGCTAAAGTTGTTATTGCTGCTCGACGTGAAGCAAGAATTAAAGAATTAGCAGAAGAATTAGGAGAAAATGTATTTTATCAAGTAGCAGATGTAACTGAGCGTGAACAAGTAAAACAAGTGATAGATTTAGCAATGGCAAAATTTGGGAAAATTGATGTGATGTTTAATAATGCCGGAATAATGCCTCAAGGTAAGTTGGCAACTTTAAATTATGAAAGTTGGGAAAATATGATAAATATTAATATTATGGGAGTATTAAATGGTATAGGGGCAGTTCTACCAATTATGCAACAACAACAAAGTGGTTTAATTATTACAACAGATTCTGTGGCAGGTCATGTAGTGTATCCAGGATCTTCAGTATATAATGGAACAAAGTTTGCCGTTCGTGCTATTATGGAAGGCTTACGCCAAGAAGAATTAGAAAATGATATTCGTTCAACTATTATTTCACCAGGGGCAGTAAGTACCGAATTATTAAATAGTGTAGGAAATGAGGAAATTAAAGAATTATATCAATCAATGCAAAATCAAGATAAAGGAAGTTTAACAGCGTTAGATGTCGCAAATGCTGTGTTATACGCTATAGAACAACCAGAACATGTAACAATTAGTGAAGTGTTATTGCGTCCGGCAAAACAAACAATATAAAAGAAAAATCAAATAAGGAGTAATTATGTATTTAGAACAAATAAATCAACCAAAAGATTTAAATAACTTAAATAAAGCTGAATTAAATAAACTATGTCAAGAATTACGAGAAGCGTTATTATATAAATTATCAATTAAAGGTGGACATAGTGGACCAAATTTAGGAGTAGTAGAATTAACGGTAGCTTTACATTACGTATTTGATGTGCCACAAGATAAAATTGTTTTTGATGTGTCTCATCAAACTTATATTCATAAGATGTTAACAGGAAGAAGAGAAAGTTTTACTGACGAAAGTAAATTTAATGATGTAACTGGGTATACTGACCCTGATGAAAGTAAATATGATTTCTTTAAGATTGGGCATACAGCTACTTCAATTTCTTTAGGACATGGGTTAGCTAAAGCTCGTGATTTAAAAGGTGAACAAGGTAATATAATTTCAGTTATTGGTGATGGAGCATTAAGTGGAGGACAGGCATTAGAAGGCTTAAATAATGTTGGGGCCTTTAAGTCTAATATGATAATTATTATTAATGATAACGGTCAATCGATTGCTGAAAATCATGGAGGATTTTATCAAAATTTACAAGAACTACGAGAAGGAAACGGAATTGCTAAAACTAATTTATTTACAGCAATGGGCTTAGATTATAAATATATTAATGATGGACACAACCTAGAGTTATTAATCAAAGAATTAGAAGAAGTAAAAGATGGTTCAAAACCAATGGTTTTACATATTAAAACTATTAAAGGTAAAGGTTATGCTCCGGCGGAAAATAATCATGAAAAATTTCATGCTGGGGGACCAATTGATATTGAAACAGGAGAATATCGAGTAAATAATGTTACAGAAACTTATACGACAAAAACTCGTGATCTTTTAGTGAAAGAAATGCAAAATGATGCAACAGTGGCGGTGGTTACAGCAGGAACACCATCAATTTTAGGATTTAATAAAGCCTTACGTGAACAATTTAAAGAGCAATTTATTGATGTAGGAATAGCGGAAGAACATGCGATGGGTATGGTAAGTGCAACGGCTAAAAATGGTGCAACACCAGTATTTGGAGTTATGGGAACATTTTTACAAAGAGTTTATGATCAAATCTCACATGATACAGCAATTAATCACAACACTCCAACAGTTTTAGTATATTATGGTTCAGCTAATGGTTTAACAGATGTAACTCATTTAGGAATTTATGATATTGCCATGATTTCTAATATTCCTAATGTCGTTTATTTAGCACCAACTACTTTAGAAGAGCATGAAGCTATGTTACATTATGCAATTCATCAAAATAAACATTTAATCTTTATTAGAGTTCCAGTAGCTCCTTTAAAAGAAGCTGGAATAAAAGATACAACTGATTATTCAATAATTAATAAATTTCAAATGATAAATCAAGGGACTAAAGTAGCTTTAATTGGAGTAGGTAATTTCTTTGAATTAGCAAGTGAAGTTCATCAAGAATTACAAACAAAATATAACATCAATGCTACTTTAATTAACCCTAAATTTATGTCAGGAGTTGATGAAGAATTATTGACAAGTTTACAACAAGATCATGATTTAGTTATTACGATGGAAGATGGGCAAATTGAAGGTGGATTTGGACCAAAAGTGGCTAATTTTTATGCAGGTACTAATGTAAAGGTCCAAACTTTAGGTTACAAAAAAGAATTTATTGATCGTTATGATGTAAATGAATTATTACAAGCAAGCAAATTAACAAAAGCTCAAATTATTGATATTGTTAAGAACAATATTTAATAAACAGAATGGAAGAAGCATAAAGATAATGTTAAGAAATTAATTATAGTTTCTTATCAATGTAAATAAAAAGAAAAGAGGAAAGATGGATAATACAAAAGAACTGACAAGAAAAGTAGAAATATTTTTGGATAATTTAGGGCAAGCTATGGTTAAGCGTGATATTGAAGCATTAGATAAATTACTAGATGATAATGCTTGTTTACAACATATTACTGGTTATATTCAACCAAAAGTTGAATGGCTGTCTCAAGTTAGTGTAGATTATTTTACTTATCGTAAAGTAGAATATAAAAATATCCAAATTATTGATATAAGTAATGAAGATCTTATTAGTATTAAAGTTGATTGGACAATAACAGGTAATTCTGTTTGGCCCTTTGCTGCTATTTTTTATTTAAAAGAAGTTGATGGAAAATTAAAATGGCAAGGAACTAATAAATTAAGTTATCGATAAAATAAATAGTAGTTATATTCTAATTATTCACGAGAGTGTAAAATTAGTAGTAATAGTTTAGAACTACGCAAATTAATATAATCAATAAATAAGTTTATAAAAATTAAATTATTATAACAAGAGACTAATGAAAAATAACTTCATTAGTCTAATTTATTAGGCAATTAAAATAGTTTACATAAAAGTATATATTTAAAAAACTCATTTATCCATTTATAACTATTACTTATTTTTGCAATATTTATTCTAACATAGAAACACTATCT
>JBKDZV010000062.1:0-10109 GCA_047971455.1 Mycoplasmatales bacterium
AAATTTTTAAATTCACATTTTACCCAACGATAATCATCAATTCCTCCCCATAAATAAGGTAAATTAATTGCTTGATATGGTCGAGTATTATTTTGTAAATTTTCAATTTTTTCTGTTTTAAAACTAGCTGTTATATAAATTTTATCTGGTTGAATTATATTAAATTTCCTAGAATCTTTAATAATTTGTAAACTCCTAGTGATTAACGGTTCATAATAAAAAATCTCTTCTTTATTTAGTTGCATAATCTCTCCTTAGTTTGTTATTGTTAATTGTTTTGAACAATAAGTATTTTCTCCATCGCCAATTATAAAAGTATAAACATTAGGTTCTAATACTTGTTCATATGTCTCATTATAAATTGTTAAGTCTTGATAATCTATAGTAAAATTAATAGTTTTAGTTTCTTGAGCTAAAAATAGTATTTTTTTAAAGGCAATTAATTCTCGGCGTCTTTTAGTTATTAATGTATTTTCTTTTTTTACATAAACTTGAATAACTTCTTTACCAGCTAAGTTAGATAAATTTTGAACAGTTACTGTAACTTCAATTTGTCCTACTTTTAAATTATTAGCTAATTTTTCTTGTTGTGTTATTTGTAAGTTTTGATAAATAAACGTAGCATAACTTAACCCATAGCCAAAGGGATAGGCTATGATTTGTTTTTGGTCAACATATTCTTCTTTACGAAAATCTTGCTTAGAATTATAAGTATATTGATTATAAGCAGCTGATTTTAAAATTGTTAAAGGATTTTTACCTGAAGGATTAACTTCACCACTTATTATTTTACTTAAAGCGACACCACCATATACTCCAGGATAAAAAGCTTGAATAATTGCTGTTGCATAATCGCTTACTTCTTCTAAAGCATACGCTCTACCAGCAAGAATAATACTTAAAAACTGACAATTATTTTGCCAAAGTTTTTTTGCAACTTGTCGTTGAATATCTTTTAGAGCAATGGAAGCTACATCAACATTTTCTCCACAATCTGTTACTAAATTCTCATTGTTTATAATTGCTCCGTTATCATCAAAAACACTACCAAAGTCTCGCCGAGATGAGCCCCCCATAATCACAATTACTTTATCATAATTTTCTAAAGCTATTTTATTTTGCAAAAATTTATGATAAGTTACATGATCTACAACTTGAAAATCTTTTTTTAAAGCTTCAAAAATCGTTAAATAAGTAGCTGGTTTTTGAACTGGTGTATAATCTCCTAACATGGCATATAAATCTAAAGCATTATCACCAATAACTAAAATTTTAGCATTAGGCGTAAATGGTAAATAATTAGCATGATTTTTTTCTAAAATTATACTTTCTTCGGCTAATTCTAAGGCATAATTATTAGTTTCATTATGAGAATTTATACTTTGATTTGCATTTAGTTTATTAGTTTTAAAAGATTCTTTAATTAAGTTCAATTCCTTTTTTAAACTTAAAATTTCTCGGACAGCTTTATCTAATAATTTTTCACTGACAATCCCTTGTTCAACTGCTTGGACTAAATTATCAAATGTTTCATCCCATAAACTTAAATTAACTCCAGCTGTTAAAGCCATTCTACCAGCTTCATGAATGTTACAACTTTTAGATATTAAACGATCTAAGGCTAAACCATCAGCCATAACTACTCCGCTAAATCCTAATTCTTCTCGTAAGATCTTAGTTAATAATTTTTTATTGGCATGACAAGGTATTCCATCAATTTCATTATAAGCTGCCATAACCATTTTCACATTTTCTTCAATTGCTGCTTTGATTGGTGGTAAGTGGATTTCTCTTAATTCTCGTTCACCAATATTAACCGCTCCACTATTAAGTCCTAAATATGGTGCTCCTTGGGCCGCAAAGTGTTTTAAACAAGCAATAAAATTATAATTTTTAGTTGCTTTAACAATTTCTTTAGTTAACATTGCTGCCAAATAAGGATCTTCACCAAAAGTTTCTTCTACTCTTCCCCAACGCTGATCTTTAGCAATGTCTAAACCAACAAAAAGTCCTACATCAACACCTAAGTTTTCCATTTCAGAACTAACTTTCTCTACTGCTTTAGCATATAACTTTGGATTAAAACTAGCACCAATTGCGATATTAGGTGGTAATAATTTTGAGTCTAATCCTTGATGTCCATGGGGCGTTTCTTCAACAATAAAAGGTCTTATTTGGTGCTGGGAATTATCATTTAGATAATCACTAACTAACTTTAACGCTTCTTTAGCTTCTTTAGCCGTTAAACCATTATCATAATTTTTACCACTCCATGGATCAGCTCGTAAAATTCCATAAATTGCCCCAATTGAATAATCATATTTTTGACAATGTTCTTTAAACTTTGAAGTCAATTCAATTCCTGTAGCTGTTTTTTGATATACTTCCCAGCCATATAACTTTTGATTTAATTGTCCAACCTTTTCCTTAACTGACATCTTCTTTAATAATTGCTCAATTTCCATAATTCTCCTTAAATTTACCAGCGACTTACTGTGGGAAACGCTAAATAATCATAACTAGTTTTTGTCATTGTAGTATAGTCTGTTAACCGCTCTTGGAATAATAAATCTACTTCAGTATTTGTTAAATTTTTTTGCAAAAATTTAAAACGATATAATTTTAAACTAAATCTTCGTTGTAAGTCTTCCATTCCATAAAGTTTAGCTTCTTGTAAAAAATTAGTTTCTAATAAGTTGAATAATATTTCATAATTATTAATCACTATTTTAATATCTTGCTTTAGCTCTAATATTTCTGCTTTTTCTTGACGTTTAAGATATAAACTAATTTCAGTAATAAGACAGTTTAAATACGCATTATACAGCTGACAAATTAACTTCTTAGTTGGTAATAACTCTACTTTTTGTAAATTCTTAACAATATCTTTTAAACTTGGATTTGGTATACTTTTTAAATAAATATTAGTTAATGGATCATTCCAAATTACTCCTAAAACATTAAGTTGATACTGCTTAAAATTACTTATTTTATGAGCCAAATTATAGTTTAATTTAATTAAATTCTCAAAGTCCACTTTTTCTTGTTCAAATTCCAACAAATTACTCATTGACTCATAAACTCCTAAATAAGTTGATTCTAAATTACAAAGGGCTCCATCATCATTCCACATTGTATACAAAACATCTGAAATTTTTTCCGTTTTAATCGCTTGGACGGCTGCTTTAGTAATCGGTAATTGGCCAATATCATAAAATGGTAAGGCCCAAGTGTGAATACCTAAAGCCATAGTTACTTTTTTACTAAATAAGCGATGGGCTTTTATTGTTGACTGATATTCTTGCGAATCTTTAGTCCAATAATTCCAATAAATTATTTCTACACTAGCTGATAACTGTAAAATTTCTTGAGATTGAAAATCTGTGGCATATAAATTATCTGCTCCAGCATTAGCATAAATACTAAATAACATATCTGACCAAATTTTTATTGTTTTATAACTATGGTTTTCACATATTTTAACAACTCTATCTAAGTGGTCTAAATATAATTTTTTTTGATTAATTGTTCCTGTTTTTCGAAAATTTTTACCCATTCCTAAATCAAAAGCTTCATCCATTCCAAGATTAATTACTTCATTTTGAAAAATTTTTTGGCATTTACTAATTAACTGGTCAATAAATTCATAAACTTCATTCTTTCCTACTGCTAAAACTTTTGGACCGTCTTGTAAATCATCCGATTGTTCCCACTTTAAAAAATGTTCTAAATGTCCTAAAACTTGAATAGCTGGATAAATTTTCACTTCTAATTCTTGGGCTAATTTAACAATTTCTGCTAATTCTACATCTGCATATTTGCCTCGTAAATAACCATATTGTTGATATTGTTTTAAATCAATTAAGTCCTCTAAATACAAGTTGAAATAATTGACTCCCATGGCAACACTCTTTAACATAAATTCTTTAATAGTTGCGACACGGTAAACTTTTCCTCGAGAACAATCTAACATTATTCCACGCTTAATATTAGTAAGTTTGGTTAAATTTTGATTAAAAGTCAAACAAAGAGCATCGGCTTTAGTTTGATAATAAATAATATTACCAACCTTTTTACTCACATCATTAACAACATACTCATATTTAGCATATTTAATTTGATACTTATCATATTTTTGTAAAATTTCTTTCATTATTCACCCTCTGTTACTAAAATTATTCCTTCATATGGCTGTAACTTGTTCATAAATATTTTTGTTTGGTAATTAGAAAATAAAATTTTAGTATTTTTTATTTTAACATCTACATCCTCTATTTTACAGGTTAATGGTTTATTAGAAAAATTTAATAATACTTTAAATTTTTCTGTTTTAATTATTAAGCCCGTTTCCTCTATTACTTGACATTGATAAGAACTATCTTTAATTAATTGATAATTTTGCTTTCTTAATTTTAGTAATTTTTGATAGGTATAATAAATAGACTTAACACTTTTTTGATCTTGTTCTACATTAACTTGCTTATAATTATCATTAACTAAAAGCCAAGGTTTTACTTCACTAAACCCAGCATATTCATCAGAAGTCCATTGCATTGGACTGCGGGCATTATCTCGAGAAATCCGTTGCATTAATTGTAAAATTTCTGTTTGATTTTTACCTAATTGTTGTAACTCTTGAATTTTATTTTGAGTTTCTACATCAATGTAATCCACTAATGTAGTTTGATAATTATTACTCATTCCAATTTCTTCGCCTTGATATAAATATAAATTACCTTTTAACATAAGGTTTATCATTAATAACAATATTGCTTTTTCGTAATGATAATCCATACTTTGACCAAACATATATGAGATATAACGTGGTAAGTCATGGTTATTTTGGACTAAAGCTTCAACTCCTTGATAATCATTTTGCCAAGTATTAATAATTTGTGCAATTTGTGTTAAAGTTATTTTCTTAGCCTCCCATTTAGGATAAATCCAATTAATGTGAAAAAAATGAAAGACTTGACTCAAACCATGATTAGTCATTTGATAGGCATCTTGGATTGAACTATTCCAACATTCGCCAACTGTCAAAACCTTATCTTGAAAAGTATTGTTAGTTAACTCTTGTAAATTTTTTAAAAACTTAGGTCCTTTAGCGGTAATTAACTTATCTGGTTCTTTCCCAATTAAATCAATTACATCTAAACGAAACCCTTCTATCCCTAAGTCCAACCAATAATTTATCATGCGATATATTTCCGCTTTAACTTGCGGATTATCCCAATTTAAATCCGCTTGAGTTTTATCAAATAAATGTAAATAATATTTTTTTAATTCTGGAACATAGGTCCAAGCATTTGTTCCAAAGGCTGATTGTAATTCATTTGGTTGCTCTCGAAAAATAAAGTACTCTTGATATTGTCTTTGACCTTGAAGAGCTAACTTAAACCATTTATGTTCCGTAGAAATATGATTTAAAACTAGATCCATCATTATTTTAAGACCTAGTTTTTTTGCTTGTTTTATTAAGTTTAAATATTCATCTTTAGTTCCAAAAATAGTATCAATTTCATAATAATCACTGATATCATAACCATTATCATTTTGTGGAGATTTATTAATTGGACTTAACCACAAATAGTCCACTCCTAGTTTTTTTAAATATGGTAATTTTTCAATTATTCCAGCTAAATCACCATAACCATCTCCATTACTATCTTTAAAACTTTTAGGATAAATTTGATAAATTATTTTATTTTCAAATTGCATTTTAGTGATCCTCTCTTAAATAATATAGATAAATAACAAGATTACAAGTTATTAATAAATTTGGTCCAATTAATAAGAAAAATAATAAATTATTAGTAATAATAATAAAGCTACAAATACACATTAAAATTAAAAAGCAAGTTATTTTTAGTTTAGCAAAAGGCATTAATAAACTAACTTTTACTAATTTTAATGTTGAAATTTTATCAGTAGCATTAACTAATGGAGCATAAATGATAATGGAAATTAAAGCAAAGAATAATAATACTAAACCAATTAAAGTTATTAAATAATATAACAAATTAAAGTTATTTACCATAATATAATTTATCATACTCATATTAGCGTTAATTCCTAAAAATAAAATAGTAATTATTCCTAAAATTCCCAAAGACTTTACTATATTTTGCTTTATAGTTTGGAAGTAAAACTTAAAACTAAAAAACTCTTCTTGAAAAATAATTTTTTTAATACAAATCGTATCTATTAAAAATAATAATGGTAAAAAGATAATTCCCATTCCCACAAAAAATAAGACTACATTTAAAAATTGTAAAATTAAAAAACTTAAAATAATTCGAGAACTAGTTAAAAATAAATCATAAAGCTTTTTACTGTCAATCATTATACTCCTTAATTATTTAACTTATTTAATTGAACCAATTGTTAAACCTGAGACAAAATATTTTTGGAAAAATGGATAAGCTAAGGCTAATGGTAAAGTAGCAATAATCATTGTTCCCATCATTAAAGTTTGGTCAGGTAAACTTTTAGCAACTTCTGAGGCATAAGCTCCTAAATCTCCTGCATGAGAAGTCAAATATTTTGTATTTTCTTCTAAACGTACTAAAAAATATTGCAAGGTATCCAAATTAGGATTTTCAATATAAAGTTTAGCATTGAACCAATCATTCCAGTAAGTTAAAGTTGAAAATAAACCAATGGTTGCAGTTACTGGTAATGATAATGGTAAAATTATCTTACGAAAAATCTTAAATTCTCCAGCTCCATCAATTTTAGCAGATTCAACAATAGAATCAGGAATTGATGTTAAAAAGTATGTTCGAGCAATAAAAATCCAAAATGGATTAACTGCTAATGGTAAAATAAGTGCCCAAATTGTATCATTTAAATATAAAACTTTAGTCATAATCATATAATTGGCAGTCATTCCGGCATTAAATAACATTGTAATAAAAATAAAAATTGTTAAAGACTTACGATATTTAAAGCTTTTTCTTGATAAAACATACCCTAGTGTTAAAGTAATAAATAAAACAATTAATGTTCCTAAAACAGTAACTAATATAGTATTTAAATAAGTATGAATTAATTTTTCCCAATTCATAAATAAATAATTATAAACATTCATACTAAAATCTTTAGGAATTAAAGAAAACCCGTTTGTTTTTAACCATTCTTCTGAAGTAAATGAAATACTAATTGATGTAAAATAAGGAAAAATACAAACAAATCCAATTAGACCCATTAAAATTGTAATAAATATATTTGTTGTTTTAGAAATACTGTAGATTGATTTTTTCATATTTCCTCCTTTTAAAATAATGAACTATCAGGATCTAATTTTCGAACTATAAAGTTGGTTCCAATTACCATTGTACACCCAATAATTGATTGGAAAAAAGCGGCTGCAGCCGATAATTCTAAACTACCTGGGGCTTGAATTGCATTATAAACAAAAATATCTAAAGTTTGCGTTACATTATATAGGGCTGCTGAATTACGTGGTAATTGGTAAAATAGCCCAAAATCAGAATACATTATTCCCCCAATTCCTAAAATTGTTAAAATAATCATCATTGGTTTTAAAGTTGGAATTGTAATCCACTTAATTTGTTGCCATTTACTGGCTCCATCAATAATTGCTGCTTCATAAAAACTTTTATCAATACTCATTACTGAAGATAAATAAATTACACTATTATATCCTAAACCTTTCCAAAGTCCCATAAAAATTATAATAAAAGGCCACCAAGTCGGATCATTATACCATTCAACTGGGGTTCCACCAAAGAAAGTAATCACTTGATTAATAAATCCAAAATCCGTATCAAAAAATCCAATCATCATGTAAGAAACTGATACCCATGACATGAAAAACGGGAAAAACATCATTGTTTGAATATACTTTTTAGTTTTTAAATTAAGTATTTCATTTAAAATAATCGCACTAGCTACGGCGGCTACTAATCCTAAAACAATTAACAAAATATTATAACCTAAAGTATTTCTTAAAACTAAACCAATATCAGGATTGATTGCTAAAAATTTGAAATTTTCAAGTCCTACCCAAGGAGATGAAATTAAAGATCCAAAAAATCCTTGAGTTGAACTTGACTGATAATCTTTAAAAGCTAATATTAACCCAGGATAAGCTAAATATTTTACTAATATTGTTATTATAATAGCGGGAAGTGCTAAAAGTAGCAATTCCCTATTATTTTTAAAATTTTTCATACTTCCCCTTTCTAAACTATTTTATTTTAAGCATTTTCTTTTTGCCATGCTTCATATTGAGCATTAACTTCATCAATTACTTCAAATAAACCAACTGAATCTAAATCACTTCTAGCTGATTCAATATCAGCATCCATATCATCAAAGTTTCCTAATTCTAGTGGTACTTTATGTTTTTCTTCCATATTTAAAATATTCGCAATTTCTGCTGTATATTCTGATAAATCTGGTGAAAATCCTAAAGCTGGTGAAATAATTGAATTTTCATTTTGAACATCAAATTCTTCCCATTTATCTTCTGGTTCACCTTCTAATAATGGTAAGATAAAGAAATTACCTTGTGTATATACACCTGTAATATAATTTTCTTGTTGATCTGTGAAAACTAATTCATCTTTATCATTTTTTGTATAATGTTCTCCTTCAATCCCGTAAGCAAATAAAGTTCTAAGCTCTGAATTAGTGTTCATTTCATTTAATACTTTAGCTGCCAAATCAGGGTGTGGTGATGATGCGGCAATAACATTTAAACTAGCACGTGTATTATCAGTTGTAATAATTGGTGTAGCCATTGGAATTGCGGCATAATCTCTTCCAAATGATTGTTCCCATGTAACATTAGCTCCTGGATAACCACTTTGAGTTATCATTCCATAATCTGCTGTGGCAATATCTACTATATCTAATGTATTAGAATCCATAATTCCTTCATCAATCATATCATTTACAAATGACATTCCATCAACGTAAGCTGGCATATCAAAAACCCATTGGTATCCATCTTCTGGATTATCAGGATCTAAACAAACTTGATTTTGTAAAGCTGATACACAATCATAACTTAATTTATCTTTAATTCCTGTCCAGTTTAAATCATTAAAGTATGCTGGATATCCTTCTCCTTCAGTTACTTCTTCTAAAAAGGGCACTACATCTTGATATGTTTTTACACTATCAACATCAAAATCATATTTATCTACTAAATCTTGATCTAATAACACATATTCTTGTGGTGCCAATTCTTTATTTGTTGGTACTGCATATGTTGTATCATCAATTTTAGCACCTTCCCAGAATTGGGGATTTACTGCATCATATGTATCTTTTAATGTTCCATCATCAATGTATTTATCTAAATCAACATATTTACCTGCTTTAGCATTTTCTTCATAAGGAACTGTCCATGATGGAGCAAATACAATATCCATTGGATCGTTTGCTTCAAATTTTAAATTTAATTTATCAGTATATTCTGAATAATCATAATAAATTATATCTATTTTAGCTCCTACTGCTGGTTCTAAAATTTCATTCATAGCATCTTCAACCATTTGCTCATCTGCTGGCTCTACACCAATAGTAGTCCAAGTTACTGTTTCTACTTCATCATTACTTCCAGCGGCTGATCCACAACCTACTAAAACTAAAAGCATTAAAGTTAAACTAAAAATTAATTTCTTCATCATTTCTCCTTTATTTTGTAAATGTTTTCTTACTTTTAAAGTATAACTTTTTTATAATGATTTGTCAAGTTATACCTATCTTTTTTATGAACTACTCAACAATACTTAATTTTATTAAAAACCATTATTTTTAATTAACTCTTTAAACCATAAGGCGTGCTTTTTAATATAACGCTCTCTAGTTTGTAAATCCAAATAATAAAAGCCATATCTTCGCTTATGAGAATTTAACCATGACCAATTATCAATAAAAGTCCATTGATGCACTCCAAAACAGTTACTTCCTTCTTGGATAGCTTGGTGCAAATAAACTAGATGTTCTTTAAATAATTCTGTTCTAAATGAATCATCTATCATTTTGTTGTCATCCATAAATTGTTCTTCATTTGTTATGGAAATACCAATTTCTGCTAAATACCACTTAATATTACCATATTCATTTTGTAC
>JBKDZV010000063.1:5000-50964 GCA_047971455.1 Mycoplasmatales bacterium
AAATTTTCCATTACCATGAGTTATCATAGCATTTTTTACTTTTTTTAATTTACATTCTTTTAAAAATATTTCCATATTAATTTTAGCTTCTATTTTATCTTGCCCATGTAAATCAATTTTTAACATTTTCTCCACTTTTCCAATAGTTAATAAAATATATTATAAATAAATATATGACCATTATTAATAAAGCTAAAAAATAATTAGTATAAAATAAAGTTAAAAACGATACAACACCACCGAATAATACTATTACTACTTCATTAGTTATTTTTAATAAATTATTTTTAAAGTTAATATTTTTAGTATAAAATAAATAAATACTTAAAGAAATTACAAAGCTTATAACTTTAATATCAATCGCAAAAACACTAAGTATAAATGGTAAGATAACTAAAAATAAAAGTAAATAATGTCTCATAACTAAAATGATTAAACATATTAAAAATACAAATATTGTAAAGTTACTTATATTAAATTCAATTATATTGAATCCATCATATAATAATTCAATTGTTTTTAAAATAATAAAGCTAAAAAATAATAATAAAATATGTTTAAATATATATTCTAAACTAACTTTAATTTTTTTATATAATTCTCCTTCTTCTATAAATTGAGTTTTATATATTAAAAAGATAATATAAATATATAATTCCATAAAGATTGCAAATAAAAAAATCAAAAGATTCAAAAGAACTTTAGTATGAAAAAACAAAATACTAAATTCTATTATAATTAAATTTGAAAGTATTGTTATAACAATATTTTTTTTTCTAATATTATACTTACTATTGTATTTGACAACGGAATTTTTAGATTTTCTGACTCTTGAGAAATTTGATATGTTTTGCTGAGGAAGAACTTTTATTTCTTTATTAAAAAATATATCAATCAATTTTTTTCCTAACCAAATAAAAACAAAAAAGTTAAGAACAATAAAAGTTTGCCAAATTTTAAAATATTGCCCATTTATAAAAACTAGCAAAAATAGTAACTCTAACATTAAAATAGAAAAAATGTTTAATGTACTCATTAAAAAACCTTGGTGATAAAATTCTTCATCTTCAAAAAAACTAATATCTGTAATATTTATATTCGTACTAAAAGCTGAAATTATTAATTTTAAAACATTTTGAGTTCTAGTACTTCTTTTTAAAATATACTTTTCTAGAGAATTACTTAAATTAGTAAAAGCTATTAGTTCATTAATTAAATAAATTAAAATAAATATCACTACTATTTCACTCAAAACGCTTATTTTATTAAAACTATAAATAATGCTATTTATATATGTTAATAAATCTTCAAATTGAGTTGAAAGTAGTGCTAAATTTAAAGTTGCAAATAATAAAAAATGCACTTCTATCTTCTTACTTATTAGTCTTATAATTATAATACCAATAAGTTGAATAAATATAATGTATAAAATAATTACTCCTTTTTTTACAACATTTTTTGGTAGGGGTTTTCAAAATTCCCTACCACCTTATCAGCTTTTAAGACATTAATAAATGCTCGTTCATCAATTGATTTTATTAAGTTAATTGCTTGTTGAATTTCTCCATTAGAAACTGACATGACTAGTGTATTATTCTTTTGTTTACTGTATCCACCAATTGAATCAATAATAGTTATCCCACGATACATATGTTTATAAATTTCCGTGGTTAATTCATCTGGCTTAGTAGTAATTATTAATAATAATCTTTTCTCTTGAGAATTATGTATTACATCAATTACTGTATTTATTACATATAAATTTATTAATGATAGTGCAGCTACAATAATATCTCGAGTCATTAATAATGATACAAAAACCACAACAATATTGATTAATAGGCTATATACTCCAAATGATTTACCTTTGAATATTGAAATATAAACTGCTACTATGTCTGTTCCCCCTGAAGAAGAGGCTACTTTTAGTAATAAGCCAATTCCTACTCCATTTAAAAGTCCACTAATAATTGAGGAAATTAATTTATCACCTGAAGACTCTATAGCCATAATATCTAAATTTGATGGTATAATAGAAGCTATAATTGTAAAAATAATAACTGAAATTATTGTTTTTTTTACAAATTTATTACCAATTTTGTAATATCCAAATATTAAGATCGGAATATTTAAAAATAAAACAATATAATTATAAGGAATAGTTATATTAAAAAAATGCTTGACAATTAAAGAAAGTTCGTAACTAATGCCAGTAAATCCCGTAGGGAATAATCCAACAGGGGTTAAAAATATGTTTATTCCTAAAACAATTAATATATTTCCAAATAAAATCATAATTAATGAGTAAATATCTAAATCCTTAATTACATAAACATCTTTGAGTCTTTTCATTTTTTTCCTCCTTGTAATGGTTCTTGAATTATTTTTTTTATATAATCAGCAAGATCTTTAGTTTTAAAATTTTTTATTTCTTCATATTCAATTTTTTTATGTACTTTTAAAATTACTTTTTGAGAATTTATTGGTGAAAATATTGAGGGTTTTTCTTGAATGGTTTCCGCCCCTATAATACTTATTGGAACAATGGCTTTTTTTTCATCCATCGCCGTTTTAAAACTTCCACCTTTAAATTCTCCTACTTCTTCTTGAGAAATTACTTTAGTTATTTGTCCTTCTGGAAAAATCATTAAATTAAAACCAGAACTTAAACGTTGTTTTCCTTCTTTAATTGCTAATACACCAGACTTTATACTTGCTCGATCAATATAAACATTATGCATATACTTATAAAAATTTTTACCATAGGGTATTTTTAAAATTACTTTACCTTTTTGAGCTACAAAAAATGATACAGGACTATCTATAACCTTTAACAAAAACATTGGATCTAACATTGAAGGATGATTCGCTACAAATAAGACAGGTTCTGATAAGTTTAACTCTTCATTTGAAATTATCTCAACATCTATTTTTAATTTATTTAAAATATAATCATCAAATTCTTTTAATAATTTAAAAATTTCTTGTTCTTTTTTCTTTTCTTCAAATTGTTTAAACTTTTTAAAATATTTTCTTCTTTTTAATAAAAAAATAGCAGTAAAAATCCAAATTTTAAATATATTTTTCATAGACTTCTCCTTACTATTTTTTCTAAATTATAACAAATTATATTTATTTTTCCTATTTATCAAACAAAAACATCCATCTTAAATATTATCTTAATTATCAACATTTAAAACTGTAATAAATGCTTCTTGGGGAATTTCTACACTTCCTACTGCTTTCATCCTTTTTTTACCACGCTTTTGCTTTTCTAATAACTTTTTACGACGTGAAACATCCCCTCCATAAAGTTTTTCTGTAACATCTTTTCGATATGCTTTAATAGTTATTCGAGCAATTATTTTATTACCTATTGCTGCTTGAACAGGAACTTCAAAATTTTGTCGGGGGATAATTTCTTTTAGTTTATCACATAATATTTTACCACGTTCATGAGCAAACTCTCGAGGCATTATACTCGATAGAGCATCAATTACTTCATGATTTAGTAAAATATCAACTTTTACTAATTTCGAAGGACGATAGCCAATCATTTCATAATCAAAAGAAGCATATCCTTGAGTTTTGGATTTTAAACTATCAAAAAAATTATAAACAATTTCTGCTAATGGCATTTCATAAACTATTGATACCCTTTTAGCATCTAAATAGGTCATATTAATATATATACCACGTTTTTTTTGACATAATTCCATTACTGCTCCGATATATTCATCAGGAATGATTATAGTTGCTTTAACAAAAGGTTCTTTAACTTCTTTTAGTACTTGTGGTTCGGGCATTTTAGTTGGATTATCAATTATCAATTCTTTTTCATTAGTTAATATCGCTTCATAAATAACTGAAGGTGCTGTTGCTATTAATGATAAATTATATTCACGCTCTAAGCGTTCTTGTATTATTTCCATATGTAATAATCCTAAAAATCCACACCTAAACCCAAAACCTAAAGCTTGCGAAGTTTCGGCTTCAAATTCTAAAGATGAATCACTTAATTGAATTTTATCTAAGGCATCTCGTAAATCATTATATCTTGAAGCATCAATAGGATATAGCCCTGAATAGACCATTGGTTTTAACTTTTTATAACCTTGCAGCGGTTTCAACGCTGGATTATCTACTAATGTTATCGTATCTCCAACTGATGTATCTTTGATATTTTTAATTGAGGCACAAAGCCAACCTACTTCTCCAGCTTTTAAGCTTTCTTTTTTTACTTCTACTGGGTTATTAATTCCAAGTTCGGTAACTTCATATTCCTTTTGCGTTGACATAAATTTTATTTTATCACCTTTTTTTATTGTTCCATCAACAACTCGACAACTTAACATAACTCCACGATAAGAATCATAATGTGAATCAAAAATCAAGGCTTTTAAAGGACGATTATCTTCCGCTTCTTTTGGAGCAGGAATATGTTTGATAATCGCTTCTAATAATTCATCAATTCCAATACCACTTTTAGCTGAAACCATTACTGCATTATCTGTTTCTAAACCAATAACATCTCTTATTTCTTTTTTTACTCGTTCTGGATCAGCAGCCGGCAAATCAATTTTATTTAATACAGGTAAAATTTCCAAATCATTTTCAATTGCTAAATAGACATTAGCCAAAGTTTGAGCTTCGATTCCTTGAGCAGCATCAACTACTAAAATTGCTCCTTCACAAGCAGCTAAGGAACGAGAAACTTCATAATTAAAATCAACGTGTCCAGGAGTGTCAATTAAGTGAAAAATATATTCCTCACCATCTTTAGCCATATATTTTAATTGTACAGCATTTAATTTAATTGTTATTCCTCGTTCTCGCTCTAGTTCCATACTATCTAACAATTGTGCTTGCATATCACGAGTTTGAACAGTTTTTGTTTTTTCTAAGATTCGGTCCGCTAAAGTTGATTTTCCATGATCAATATGTGCAATAATTGAAAAATTTCTAATATTTTGTTTCTTCATTTTACTCCCCTTTACAAGATAATAAGTTAAATAGTAAATTTACTATTTAACCATTAAAATATATATTTGAATTAATATTAAAATAAAAACAACTATTACTAAAACAATATCAATCAATAAACCTTTATTATTTCTTATACTATTATCAGTAGTTTTTACTTTTTCTTTTTTTGTTTTTGGTTCTTTCTTTTTTTTAAGCTTTGACTTTTTAGATTTTGGAATTTTACTTTTACCAAAACTTAATTTTTTAGACTTAATATTTTCTTCTGATTCTACTTCTTCTTCAATTAATGGCTCAACTTTTACTTCTTCTTTTTCTTCTACTTTAGAATTCATTCCATTTTTAGCATCCAAAATAAAACTATCTAAATCAGTATTTGGTACAATCTCTTTTGGTTTATTAGAACCTAGTCTTGATTTAAATTGTTCTTGTTTTTCTAATTCTTCAGCTTTTAATTTTAATAAAATTTCATTAGTTTTCTTTTGCTTTTCATTATCTAAATTTAATCTCTTAATTAATTCTAAAATTTCTTGTCTTTTGTTATCATCCATAATTACTCCTATTACTTATTAGAAACTTTAATTACTTCTTCTTCTAGTTTTTTATTATCTTCTTTTAACTTGGCAATTTCTTGCTTCAGTATTTCGTTTCTTCTAATATATTCATCGTTATCTGATTTCACTTTTTTTAATGCAGCTATTATTTTTTGATCATCTACCATATTTTCTCCTTAGCATATACAACTTTTTTCATAATCTTGGATTGATAATATTCTACTTTTATGTCTTCCACCTTCAAATTTGACAGCTAAAAATTGTTCAATAATTTTAACATTTGTTTCATAATCTATTGTTCTTCCACCTAATGCAATAACATTAGCATCATTATGCATTTTAGCATATTTTGCCATTTCTTCATTAGCTAATACGGCACACCTTATCCCATTAACTTTATTAGCAGCAATTGAAATACCTATTCCGGTTCCACAAATAATAATTCCTAAATCACCATTACCCATAGCAATATTTTCAGCAACTTTTATACCCTCTGTAACATAGTTAGCTTCTTCTTTATGAGTTCCACAATCTTCAATTTCATAATTTTTTTCTTTTAAAAATTCAATAAGTTTTAATCTTTGCTCCTTGCCTGCATGATCTGAGCCAATTATTATTTTCATATTTTCACCTTATTTTTTTTATTCCCTTTTTTTTTATAATATAAATATTAGACGGTTTATTAGTTTTAATACTTTGCTGCTTCTCTTCTAGTAATTTTATCATCGGAAATGTTTTTAAAAACTCTTCTGCTGTTAAACAAGGAGCAAATCCTGAAATATTTGCTGATGTGGTTAATAAACTATCATCTAAGTCTTCTAATATGTTTAAAACATTAATTTCCTTAGGTATTCGATAAGCAACATCTTCATTTTCTTGTGAAAAAATTAATGTATTATTTCCAGGCCAATATTTTTTAGTTATTGTAACAAGTTCTTCATAAGTAAATTCATCTACAGGTCCAATTTGTTCTGGTTTTTTAATAAATGTAATTAATTTTTTAGCTCTATCTCGATTTTTTAACTCATAAATCATTTCAACAGAATCTTTCAAAACAGCTAATCCATATACAGTATCAGTTGGAATTCCCACTACTTCACCATTTTGTAAAGCCTGTACTATTTCTTGTTTTGTACAAATCATTTTACCTACTTAATAAAATTATTCTATCTATATTATTTATATCATACATTATAACATTTTTCTTAAATTTTATGGTGCTTCTTACTTTATTTTGTAATACTTTTCCTTGATTAATACCAATTTCAAAGCAAACTACAGCTTTTTTATTTAATATTTTTTCTAGATTTTTAAAAATTTTTTCGTAAAAATATAGGCCATCAGCCTTTGCCAAAAGTGCTAGATGTGGTTCATATTTAAGAACACTATTATCAATTTCTCCTGTTACAGGAATATAAGGAGGATTAGAAATTACACAATCAAAAGTTAAATTATTTTTTAAAAAGTATGTTAATAAATCACTTTGAATAACCTTAACCTCCATTTGGTACTTATGATAATTTTTTTGGGCCACTTGTAATGCTTTCTTACTAATGTCTGAAGCATAATATTCAAAGTTATATTGTTGACCTAGTAATTCATCAATTCCAACTAAAATTGCCCCACTTCCACAGCATAAATCTAATACTTTTATTTTAGTTCCTTGTGGATAGTTATTTTTAATTTCTTGAACAAAACTTAAGACTACTTCTTCAGTTTCCATTCGTGGAATTAAAACATTTTCATTAACCATAATTTGACGTTTAAAAAAGTATTCATAACCTACTAAATACTGAATTGGATAATCATTTTGGCAATATTTTAAAGTAAATTTTAATAACTCTTCAGTATTCAAATTATTTGTTTGTTGATATTCTAATAATAATTTTGTATCACTTATTGGTTTATTATATTGAACCAACAATTGCTTAATTTTAAAACTAAGTTCCATTTTAATTAACTTCTGCTAATAACTTCATTTGCTCTTCTAAAGCTAATGCTTCAACAATTTCATTTATTTTACCGTCAACTACTTGATCTAATTTATTTAAAGTTAAACCAATACGATGATCAGTTACACGATTTTGAGGATAATTATAAGTTCTTATTTTCTCAGAACGAGAACCGGTTCCTAAAGCGGATTTTCTTGAAGCATCACTTTCTTGTAATTGCTTTTGGTAATGATAATCATAAACTTTAGCACGTAAAACTTTCATAGCTGATTCTTTATTTTGAATTTGGCTTCGCTCATTTTGTGATGAAACAACAATTCCGGTTTCTAAGTGGGTTATTCTTACTGCTGAATCAGTGGTGTTAACACTTTGTCCTCCAGCTCCTGATGAGCGATAAACATCAACACGAATATCATTCTCTTTAATTTCAATATCTACATCATCCATTTCAGGTAACAAAATTACTGTAGCTGTTGAAGTATGAACTCGACCTTGAGACTCTGTTTTCGGTACTCGTTGTACTCGATGAGCTCCAGATTCAAATTTTAATTTTGAGTAAACATCTTCTCCTTTAATTAAGAAAGAAATTAATGAAAATCCTCCACTCTCGCTTTCACTAGTTTCTAAAGTTTCTAATTTCCAACCTTGCGTTTCAGCATACATTTTATACATACGATATAAATCACCAGCAAAAATATTCGCTTCATCTCCTCCAGCTGCTCCTCTTATTTCCATAATCGCATTTTTACCATCATTTGGATCTTTGGGTAATAATAAAACTTTTAATTCTTCTTCAAAAATTTCTATTTTAGCTTCATTATCTGCTATTAATTCCTTTAACATTTGGATTTCTTCTTCATCAGCTTCAATTTCTAATAATTCTTGAGCTTCTTGAATTTCATCAATACTAGCTTGATATTCTTGATATTTAGCTATTATTGGTTCTAAATCTTTTAGTTCTTTAGAAATTGAAGTTAATTTTTTAATATCTTGTAAAATTTCTGGATTAGTCATTTGCTGCTGTAGCATAAGATATTTTTCTGATAATTTTTTTAACTTTTCTAACATTTTTACTCCTTAGTCTATAATAGAAAAAAAGTGGGAATACCCCACTTTTTATTATAAACCATATTTTTTATTAAATCTTTCAACTCTACCTGCGGCTTTACCTGTTTTAGCTTTACCTGTGTAGGCAGGATGACATTTATTGCACGCTTCTAAATTTAAATTTTCCATTGTTGAATTAATTTCAAATTCTGAACCACAACTAGTACATTTAGTTTTAGTAGCAATATAATTCATATGTATTTCTTTTTTCATATTTCCTCCTAACGTTTAGAGAATTGTGGAGCTCTACGTGCACCTTTTAATCCATATTTCTTACGTTCTTTAACACGTGCATCTCTAGTTAACATTTTACTTTCTTTTAATACTTTTCTTAATTCTTTGTCAGAAGCTTCTAAAGCTCTTGCTATTCCTAATCTTATAGCTCCTGCTTGTCCTGAAAATCCTCCACCATCAACTGTTGCGATAATATCAAATTTATCAGCTTTATCAGTTAATTTTAAAGGTTGCATTAAATCAATTATTAACATTTCACTAGGCATATATTCTTTAACATCCACTTTATTAATAGTAATTTTACCTGTTCCTGAAATTATTCTTACTCTTGCTACAGAAGATTTTCTTCTTCCTGTTCCATAATAGTATTTGTTTTCCATATTTCTCCTATCCTATTTTACGAACCAGTTTTTAGGATCTTCTGTTAATTCTACTGGTTGTTGTGCTGCATGTGGATGTTCGCTACCAGCGTAAACATATAGTTTTCTATACATTTGACGACCTAAAATATTTTTAGGTAACATTCCTTTGATTGAGTGTTCTAAAATTCTTTCAGGTTTTCTTTGTAATAATTTATCTGCTGTTTCAGATTTTAAACCACCTGGATGATTTGAGTGACGGTAATAGTTTTTAGCTTTTAATTTATTTCCTGTAAAAACTACTTTATCAGCATTAATAATTATAATGTTATCTCCACAATCTACGTGAGGAGTAAATGTTGGCTTATGTTTACCTCTTAATACTGCAGCTACTGCACTTGATAAACGTCCAACTGTCATTCCTGTTGCATCTACAATGTACCAATTACGTGCTACATCGTTTGATTTTTGCATAAATGTTGTTCTCATATTTTCTACCTTCTTTATATTTATTTACGGGGCTATAAAGCTGGTGTTAAAACACCCATATATTATAATATTTTTTATTTATCTTGTCAATAACTTTTCTATATAATTTTATATAACGTAAATTACAAACCAAAATATAATACCTAATAAAATTTACTAATACCTAAAAATAGTCTAATAATTAAATATTTTAAACATCATTTACTTTAATAATAAGGCATTAATTCTAATTAATTTATTTTTACTATCTTCAGTTAAATTTTTTAAATCTATATTTAAATTTTTTTCTCTTAATTTTAAGACCTGTTCAATTACAGCATTAGCGGCACTATAATCTACTATTTTCGCATTTTGCAAATCTAATTCTAAATTTTTAATTTTTTCTTTAATCATTTCATCTTCTATTGCTTTTACTTCATCTTTAAAAATTTTTTCACTTCCAAAAAATAAAATTCCGTTTATTTGTAAAATCAAAATATCTTGTTCTTGGTTAGCCGTTTTAACAAAGTTCAAATTTGTTGTTTTACTCCAAGTAAATTTAGCCATCGAGCATAAAACACCTAATAAAACTCCAAGTGCTAAATTACCAGTTATAACAGTTACTCCAGCTACTAAAATAATAATAAATATATCAAATTTTGAGGATTTTTTATATAAGACTAAACTATCCCAAGCAAAAGTTTTATAAACTACTACCATCATAACTCCTACTAAAGAAGCTAACGGAATAATACTAATAATATTTTTACCGATTGAAATAAAAAATAATAAAAATAACGCTGCACAAAATGTTGAAAGATATTTTCTCGCACCATTAGTATAGTTTATCATTGATTGACCAATCATTGCACAACCACCCATTCCACCAAATAATCCAGTTACAATATTAGCTAATCCTTGGGCGATAGCTTCTTTTTTGGTATGTCCTCTAGTATTAGTTAATTCATCTAATAAATTAAGTGTTAATAAACTTTCAACTAATCCTACTAAAGCTGCTGATAATGATGGAATCAAAATTATTTTTAAAGTTTCATTATTTAAAGGTGGTAAAGAACTTGTTACAGCTGCTTTACCTGCTAAGGTCATGTCTTTAACGGTATAAATATTAAAATTAAACTGTTGCAAAAATAAAGCAATTATTGTAGTTATAATAATCGCAATTAATGTTGCTGGAACAGCTTTGATATATTTTGGAATTATGACTACCATTAAAAAAGTAAAACTAGTTAAACTTAACATAATCAACATATCTATTCCAGATAACCATATTTCGGTTCCTGGAACTTTAAATTGTTCTAATTGGGCCATTAAAATTACAATTGCCAATCCATTAACGAACCCTAACATGATTGGTTTTGATATTAATCTAAATAACTTTCCAATATTTAATAAACCAAATATTATTTGAAATATTCCCATTAAAATTACAGCTATAATTAAATAATCTATGCCATAATTTTTTACTAGTGGGGCAAATACTGCCGCAACTGAACCTGTTGCCGCTGAAATCATTCCTGGTCTCCCACCAAATATAGCGGTAATAAAACCAATTATAACCGAGGTGTATAATCCTACCATTGGATTTACCCCTAATACAAAAGAAAAAGCAATTGCTTCAGGAATTAAAGCAATTGCAATAACTATTCCAGACAATATTTCTTTTGTTAAAATTTCTTGTGATCTTAACTTCATTTTTCTCCAAATTTGTTTATTTTCCCTCATATTTAAAGTAATCTACTTTATTACTTAATTTTAGATTTTTCTTTTTTTAATAATTTCTCTGAATAAATAAAAAGTCCTATAAGTATTAAAATTAATAAGATTATCATATAGCTCAAAATATATTTAGGTGTAATTTTTAATAAACTTAAAATTATTAAACTTAAACCAAAACTTAAAAATAGATATCTTCCTAAATAATGTATTTGTTTCCATACTTTTGAACTTTTTAAAGTTGCTGGTAATCTTATTCCAAAATAACGATTAGGCTGAATTTTATTTAAAGTATTTCCTAAGTATATAAATAATCCTCCAATTAAAATTATTATCATACTTAGTAAGTTTAAATTATTATGTTTAAGCTGATGTAATAACAATAAGCATAATAAACTTAAAATTATTATTAAAACTGACATAAATTTTGTAAAAATTTTACTATTTTCTTCTTTTATATATTTATTTAAAATATTACTTAAAATCCAAATAACTAGTGGTAAAAAACAAATTATTAAATAACTATATTTGGAACCATAAGCATCTGGTTCTCCTAAAATATTATAGTGAATTGGTACTGTTGTTTTTAAACTATTAACTATTATTAAAAAATAACTAAGCGGTAATAAACTTATAATCAAATTTAAAACTTTTCTCATTTTTACTCCTTAATTTAAATATTTTATCAACTTTAATTAGTTAATGTTCTTTCAATTTTTTTATCAGGTATAATCCATAATAAAGCTACTATAATATAAAATCCAAGACTAATGTATGGTGAAACAAAAACACTAATTATTCCTAAAATATAAAGTATTATCGAAATAATTTCTTTTTTAAAACCATGTTTTTGATAAATACTTAACGTTACATTATTATTACTTTTTAAAATACTTTTAATTAAAAGATAATATGCCATTGCTGATAATAATAAAGTTAATCCATAAAAGATCACGGCAACTGCACTCATTCCATCATTTATCCATTTAGTTGCAAAGGGAATTAATGATAGGAAAAATAATAAGGTTAAATTAGTCCATAAAACTCTACCATTGACTTGCTCAACTGTACTTAATAAATGGTGATGATTATTCCAATAAATACCAACATAAACATAACTAATTAAATAAATTATTAAATCAGAAATTAACTTCATAATTTCTTGATAATTTATTGTTTTAGGAACTTCCATTTCTAAAATCATTATTGTAATAATAATTGCTAATACACCATCAGTAAAAGCTTCTAAGCGATGTTTAGACATTTATACTTCTTTTCCACTCAAAAATTCTTCAATTTGATTTTCAAAAATTATTAAAATATTTAATTCTTGAGCTTTAGTTTTTTTACTTCCAGCATCTATTCCACATAACACATAATTAGTCTTAGTAGAAACTGAACCACTTACTTTACCACCTAATGCTTCTATTTTACTTTTTAACTCACTACGTTTATAATTGGTAAATTTACCAGTTATCACAAATGTTTTATCACTATATTTTAGATTTTCTTTATTATTTCCTTCTAAATAATGACTGTTTATTATTATTACCTGTTTTTGTAATAAATATTGAACTTTTTCTTGATTATTTTCTTCTTGCCAAAACAAATAACATTCGTGAGCAATAACTTTACCTATTCCTTCAATTTCATTTAATTGTTCTTCAGATAGCGTCATAACATCGGTTATTGATTGATAATTTTGCGCGATGGTTTTAGCAGTTTCTAAACCTAAATTTTTAATTCCAAAGGCTGTTAAAAAATTAGCTAATTCAATTTTCTTGGCTTCTTCAATAGCTGTTAATAGATTCATTACTGATTTTTCTTTAAAACATTCTAATTGATACAATTTTTCATAATTAAGATCAAAAATATCTATAATGTCATTAACTATTTCTTTTTCGTATAATTTTTCAATTATTTTATTACCTAATCCTTTAATATCAAATCCAGAAGGCGAAACAAAATAAATTATTTTTTCAATATTTTTACCTGGACATTTATTATTTAGACAAAAATAATCTTTATCTTTTTTTACTAAACTTTCATGACATTCTGGACAAGCTTTAGGATAAGTAAAATTAAATTCTTTGGTTGTAGGATTAACAACTTCTTCAACTCGGGGTATAATATCTCCAGCTTTAATTATTTTAACCTGATCTCCAATTTTTATTTTTTTTTCTAAAATATAATCTTCATTATGTAGTGTTGCTTTAACAATTGTTGAACCCATTAAAAAAACCGGTTCTAAAATAGCATTAGTCGTTACTTTCCCCGTTCTACCTACAGTGTAAAGTATGTCAACTAATTTAGTTATTGCACTGTCTGATTTAAATTTATAAGCAATTGCCCATTTTGGATATTTAGCAGTGAATCCTAAAGTTTGTTGATGATTATATTCATTAACTTTAATAACAATACCATCAATTTCATAATCAAGTTTAGATCTTAACTCTGTCATTTCCTTAACGTATTCATAAACTTCTGCAATAGTTGCACATTGTTTTATTTTTTCATTAGTGGCAAAACCTAACTTTTTTAAATACATCATTGATTCAAAATATGATGTGTGAGTAAGTTCTTCATAGTTAACCAAACCATAGGTAAAAATACTTAAGCCTCGACTTTTAGCAACTTGATTATTTAGCTGTCTAATTGTACCTGCTGCTAAATTACGAGGATTAGCATATATTACATTTTCTTGTTGTTGAATTTTTAAAAAATTTTTTTTACTAAGATAGATTTCACCACGTACTTGTAAATCTTCAGTTAAATTTTGAGGTAATGTAGCAATTGTTTTAACATTATGCGTAACATCTTCTCCTATTAAACCATTTCCACGAGTTATACCACGGTTAAGTTTACCATCTACATATTCTAAAGAAATAGCAATTCCATCTATTTTTAATTCACAAACATAAGAATAGTTTGCTCCTAATTCTTTTTGAATTCGCTGGTCAAAATTTAATAAATCTTCATAAGAAAAAGCGTTATTTAAACTTAACATTGGCGTTTGATGTTCAATTTTATTAAACTCGCTAATAACTTCATTCCCTACTTGTTCAGTTATGGATTTCACTTTTTTGTATTGCGGATAAGCCTGTTCTAATTTTTCTAATTCTTGAACCAGCTTATCATATTCGTAATCACTAATTAAACTTTTATCTTCTGTATGATAAGCATAATTATATTTTTCTACTAAATTATATAATTCTAACATTTTCTTTTGCATTTTTCTCCTAAGTTCTAACATGTAAAAAGGGATACTTAATTCGTATCCTATTTTTAGTTATATTTATTTAATAGTTTATCATAATTTTCGACATTTAATGTTATAAAATCATTAATAATATCTTCTATTACTGAATATTTTTCATTAATAATCACTAGTTCTACTTTGCTAAATTTAGCTAAGACAAAATCCTTAGTATCTTTTTTATTCTCATTTAAAATTCCAAATTTTATACGTAATAATTTTTGAGTATGTAATTGGTTTATAATATCTTTTACACCATTATGTCCACCAGCTGATGAATTTATTTTTAATTTTATTTTCCCAAAATCCATGGCTAAATCATCATAAATTAATAATATATCATTTGGTAATAGTTTATAAAAATCTAATACTTTTTTAACTGCCGTTCCTGATAAATTCATAAAAGTTTGAGGTTTAACAAAAATTACTTTTTCACCAGTAATAATTGTTTCTCCAATTAAAGCATTAAATTTTTCTTTAAAATCAATTTGATATTTTTGAGCTAATTTATCAAGATAAATAAAACCAACATTATGTCTAGTATTTTCATACTTTTTACCTGGATTTCCTAACCCAATAACTACCTTCATTAATTTCCTCCAAATAAGTCTTTCATTGATTTACCTTCATACACATTTTGAATTGCTGTTGATAATATTTCAGCTGTTGTGATAATTTCAATTTTTGAACTTTTTTTATTCTCTTCTAATTTAATACTATCAGTAATTATTAATTTTTTAATTACCGAATTATTAATGCGTTCTACTGCCGGGTCTGATAATACTCCATGTACACAAATTGCATAAACTTCTTTAGCTCCTTTATCAACTAATCCTTGAGCAGCAATTGTTAATGTTCCAGCCGTATCTACCATATCATCTACCATAATCGCAACTTTCCCCTTAACATCTCCCACAATATGTTGAATCTCTGCTTCATTTGGTCGTGGTCTTCTTTTATCAATAATCGCTAAAGGCGCATCAGCTAATTCTTTTGCTAATTTTCTCGCTCTTTTTACTCCTCCATGATCTGGCGAAACAACTACAACATTATCTGTTCCAATATTGTCTAATACATATTTTTTAATTGGCATAAGTGATGTTAAATGATCCACAGGAATGTCAAAAAATCCTTGAATTTGTGAAGCATGTAATTCATTAGTAATAACTCGGTCTGCTCCTGCTTTTTCAATTAAATTAGCAACTAATTTAGCGGTTATTGGTTGACGACTTCGAGCTTTACGATCTTGACGAGCGTAACCAAAATAAGGAATTACAACATTAATTTCCTTAGCTGAGGCTCTTTTTAGAGCATCAATAAATATTAATAATTCCATTAAATTATCATTTACTGGCTTAGATGTTGATTGAATAACAAAAATAATATCATTTCTAATACTTTCAGTGATATCAATTTGAATTTCTCCATCTGCAAATTTTTTAACAAAACAATCTGATAATTCTACATTTAATTCTTCTGATATTTTTTGAGCTAATTCTTCATTTGAGTTTAAGGCAAATAATCTTATATTATTGTTGTTCGTTTTAAATTTTTCTTTCATATTTTCTCCATTATCTTTTGTCTTTGATTTGTTCTTTACTTCTTCCTATTACAAATTTATCATTTTCTATATCTTTTGTTACCGTTGTTCCGGCGGCTATAAAAACTTCATTACCAATTTTGACTGGAGCTATTAAATTTACATTAGAACCTATAAAAGCATTATTTCCAATAACTGTTTGATGTTTATTTTGCCCATCATAATTAGCTGTAATTACTCCACAACCAATATTAGTTTTTTCTCCAACAACACTATCTCCTAAATATGTTAAATGTGCTGTTTTAGCACCTGTTTTAAAGTCAGTATTTTTTAACTCTACGAAATTTCCAATACGAGTTTCATTTTCTATTTGCGTATTATTACGTAAATAAGCCATTGGTCCTATTTGATTATTGTTCCCAATACTAGTATCTTCAATATAATTAGAAAGTTTTAAAATATTATTTGTACCAATAGTTGTTGTACCACTTAAATAATTATTTGGATAAATAATTGTTCCCGCTCCAATTGTTACTGTTTTTGAAATATATGTGTTTTCGGGATCAATTATCTTTACTCCATTGCTTAAATGTTTATTATTAATTCTTCGCTGTAAAACTTTAGTTGCCTTGGCTAAATTAATATGGTCATTCACTCCCATTAACGACACTTCATCAGTTATCTTAAAGGCAGCTACTTGATATTTATAATTTTTAAATATTTGAATTATATCAGTTAAATAATACTCTTGTTGAGCATTGTTATTATTTAATTCATCAATATGTTTGAAAAGTAAGTGATTATCAACACAATAAATTCCACTATTTATCTCTTTTACTTGGGCTTCTTGAGTTGTTGTATCTTTTTGTTCAACGATTTTTACTACTTCATTTTGTTGATTTCTAATTATTCGACCATAACCATAAGGATTACTCATTTCTGTTGATAAAATTGTTAACTTACTCTTATTTTGCTCATGAAACTTTATTAAATCTTGAAAAACTTGAGCAGGAACTAACGGCGTATCTCCACAAGTTATAATTGTTGTTCCTGTTAAGTTTTGCATTAAAGGTTTTAATTGTTTAACAGCATGTCCTGTCCCTAATTGTTTTTCTTGAATTCCATATTGTAAATTACTATACTTTCCTTGTAATGAAGCTATAATTTCTTCTTTTTTATATCCTACTACTAAATTATTATTAGTTATCTTTGCTTGAATAAGTTCATCTAAAACTAGGGAAATCATTGAACTTCCAAGAAGTTCTTGTAATACTTTGGGTGAAGAACTTTGCATCCTTGTTCCCTTGCCAGCCGATAAAACTATTGAATTATACATTAAATTCTTTATCCTTTCTTAAAAAAAACAATAAAAAGCAAGTGTGTAAACACTTACTTTCTTATTTTTTATATATTAGTTTTTTCTTCATTGTATTTGTTGATTATCATTGTAGTTAATTCGTTTCTAAAATTACTATCAATTGGATGGACAATGTCTAAAAAATTCCCATCTCCTTTTACTCTTGCCGGGAATGATAAAAACATTCCCTCTTTTCCTTCAATCAATCTGATATTATGCACAACTAATAAATTATTAAAATTTAAAGAGCATATTGCTTTTAGTCCATCTTTTTCTACCACTCTCATTGTTATATTTGTTACTTCCATTATTCCTCCCATATCAAACAAGATAATTATAGCAATTTTATAAGATTTTATCAACTAATATTTTTTATTCTAAGTTATTTAAAAAAAAAGTACCTTTCCATTTGTATTTTCAAGTTATTTTATTTTTAAAATTTTTTATTTATCTTATTTTTTTACATTATTTTTTATTTTATACTATAATATTGTCTGGAGGAAAAATGAATTTATTGAAAAGAGTATTTTTACTAATTTTAGGAATTTTTATTATTGCTTGTGCGATTAATTTAATTATTATTTCTAACTTAGGGGCAACAGCATGGGATAGCGCTAATTTTACTTTAGCCGAATATTTTAATATCACACCTGGATTAGCTACATTTATTACTGGAGCTTTATTAACGATTATTATCGAGTTATTAAACTTCAAAAAATTAACATTTAAAAAATCTATTAATGTTTTTATTGTAATAATTTTAGGATTTTTATCAGGATTTTTTATCAATTTTACGTCACCATTTATTACTAATTTTTTCCCAGAAGCTAAGATTTTAGGGATTGTTGGAATTTTTGTTTTTGCCTATGGTATCAATACTGTATCTTTAGCAAACCTGACCGCTGATCCTATTAATAATTTTATGTTAAAAATTATGGAATATTATAATTTGAAAATTTCTAACGCTCGAATAATAACCGATCTTGTTGCTTTAACCTTAGCATTAAGTTTAGGATTTTTATTATGGAATATTAATATTTTTAAACATTATTTAGGTATCGGAACTTTAATTTCTTTTTTCTTATTACCTTTTAGTATTCAACTTTTAGCTAAATATATATTTAAAAAATAAGTTATTTTTAAGTAACTTATTTTTTTAGATACTTTGTTAATTAAGTAGGCAATAGTGTAAACTTTTATCTACATAAAATCACCTACTTTTATTTTATTTAGCATTTACCTCTAAACTCTCTTGCATTTCTTTTTGCTTATTTTATTAGTGAATTTACACTTTCACTCTTTAAATTTTCTCTTTATAGTTATAGTATTTCATAAGAAGAACCTTTCTGTATTTTTTTTCACTAATTATATTATACAAGGTTATTTCTTTTTTTGGCCTACTTAAATATTATAGCACCTAATTTTATTAGTTAATTTACTTTTTTTCAATAACAAAAAATCCTAATCCTGTCATGACAAAACAAACTCCAATATATAATAAAGCATTTGTTTGTAAAGCTCCATAAATGATAATTATAGATATTACAAAAGCAACAACAGAAAATAATACAAGTTCAAAATTCACTTTTTTGACAACTTTAAAAACCATAATATATAAAGCAGAATAAATAACATAATTAAAAATAATTGGCATTGATGATAAATCAAATCCAGTCCCAGAAAATATTACTCCTGTAGATATTAAACCTTGGAAAATTAAATAAAATATAACAAAACTTATTGTGAAGATGATACTCCCATTAGAAAAGCCAACTTTTTCATTATCTTTTTCAATATTAAGAATATTTTTCATCATTCTTTTATGAACTAAGGCTTGTGGTAATCTTAAATAAGCTAAGACCATCCCATTTGTTCCGCCGTATACTGAAATCATAACAAATAATAAAATCAGGTGTGCTCCAAAGTTTCCAGCAATTGCTTCAGCTGCAAGTGTTGTATAACCATCACCAGCTGTAATAATTGTTTGTGGTCCGACTAAATTAGAAACTCCCACAAAGTAAAGACAATAAACTACTGTAACTAATATAATTCCTACCCCTAATACTTTAGGTAATAATTTAGTCGGATTTTTTAAATCTTTAGAAATTGAGGTTACAACAATCCAACCATCAAATGCAAAGGCAATAGAAATTAAGGCGCTTAAAAAATTTTTATTAGCAAGCGTATCAGCTGAGACAGCCGGAGCCTGCGAAGTGTTAAAGAATAATAATCCCACTATTCCAATAACCAATAATGGAATTAACTTAATAATCATTGATACAGATTGAACTATTCCCCCTAGTCTTTTGGAAAAAATATTACTAATAAAGGCCGCTGTTATTACAAATACTGCTCCTAATAGTCTAAAAGCTTCATTATCAATTCCTAAAAATTGCCCTAAATACATTGCTGTTACATAACCTAAAATGGCAATTAAACATGGAAAATAAACGGCAATAAAAAACCAACTAATATATGATGCTACTCGTAATCCAAAGACATCTTGCGCATAAGCAATAACTCCTCCTTCTGAAGAATTATTTTGAGCATATTTAGCAATTACTAATGTTCCAAATAATACTCCTATACCTACTAAAATAAAAGCTATTAAACCTAACGTAACACTTCCACCAGTTGTTGACAAAATATCATCAGCTTTAAAGAAAATTCCCGAACCAATGACAATACCTACTACCATACTAATAGCTGTCAAAAATCCGTATTTTTGTGTTTTTTCATTCATAATTTTCCCCTTAAGATTCAGAATAATATAAAAAAAAGACCCTATATCATAGGGTCTTTTTAAGTAATTATACTAAAATTTAGAAAGTTCAATCTAGTATATTATTTTCCTATGACAAAATATTGTTTGAATAATATCAAACATTAACATTGTCATAAAGAAATAATTATTTACTAAATTTATATTTTTCATGAATCTTTCCTTTCTTATATTTTAATTAGTATAGCATATTTTTTTAAAATGTCAAAACTTTTCTTGATAATACAACACAAAATTATCATAAAATATTAATTTTATTATTTATTTTACTAGTTTTTTCTTTATTTTTTCTAATCTTTAGCTTTAAATCTTATAATAGACAAGATTAAACTTATTAAAACGTATAACAAAAATATTGTTAAAGGTAAAGAAATAATAATTAAAATACTTTGAATTAAGTCAACTCCTTGTATTCCCCCTGCAATAATGATTGTAATTGCTAAAATACATTGCATTAAAGACCAAAATATTTTTTGAAAATTACTTATTTTATTCCCACCTCCAGCTAGAGAACCAACAACTAATGACCCAGAATCGGAAGACGTTACAAAAAATAAAATAATAATTAATAAACTTAAAACTTGAGTAATTACTTTAATTAAAGGAACTTTTATTAATAAGTCAATCATCCCAAATAATGATAAGGAAATATCTTGACTAACAACTGCACTTAAAGCTCCGGCTTGATCAGTATAAATTGCATCAGTTCCTAAAATACCAAACCAAATAATGACTAAAATTGTTGGAATAAATAAAATTGATAAAATAAATTCTCTTATTGTTCTTCCTTTTGAAATTTTAGCAATAAAAATCCCTACAAAAATAGACCAAGAAATCCACCACGCCATATAAAATATTGTCCAAGTTTTTGACCAAGTTAAATCAACAGAATTAATTTGGATGGCTGCTAATGGTAGTTGTGAAAAATACAAGGCACTTGAAGTTAATAAATTCTTAATTATTAAAATTGTTGGTCCACAAATTAATAAAATAATTCCTAAAATTGTTGCTAAGTTTAAATTAAGTTCACTTAAAATCCTAACACCTTTATCAAGTCCAGAAACTATGGAAATAGTAGCAATAATAATTACTACAATAATAATTAAAATTTGTAAAGTAATTGAATTATTAACACCAATTAAATAGTTTAAACCAGAATTAATTTGCATAGATCCTAAAGCTAATGAAGAAGCAAGAGCAAAAAGCGTAATTATCGCACCACAGCCATCAATTATATCACCAATTTTACCATATATTTTATCTTTTAAGACTGGATAAAATAAGCTTCTTAATGATAAGGGGAGTCCTTTATTATGGGCAAAAAAAGCAAAAGCTAAACCAATTAAAACATAAATTATCCAAGCATGGATACCCCAAGAAAAATAAGTTGTTGCTAACGCTGAAACCATTGGTGAAGAAGAATTAAATAAGGGATTTTCTAAATTATGAGCCAAAGGCTCTGATACGGCATAAAACATAATTCCAATTCCCATACCAGCACTAAATAACATGGCATACCAAGCAATATTACTATATTCTGGTTTTGCTTGAGTTCCGCCTATTTTATATTTTCCATATTTAGAAAATGCTAAAATCAATAACACTATTAAAGTTATATTTAATATCGTAAAAAATAAATAATAAAATTTAGCAAATAATAAATTTTCTAAAAAGGTAATGTTATTAATAAATCCTTTACCACTTATTATCGCATAACTAATAAATAAGCAAATTATAATTACAATAAAACTAGCCGTAAACTTACTTTTCTTTACTTTTTTGCGTTTCATATATTAACTCCTTAATTTGATAATAAAAAAAGTACTACTCGATATGAGTAGTACTTTAAATACATTGATATGCACCTAACTCTACTCTATAAATAGAGTTAGAGTGCTTAATTTTTTATCTTTTATACCATATTAAATATAGTATAGTTAATTACCATTAATTAATGATCCTTAACAAGCCCCAGTTCTAATTAATTTATTTTTCAAAATAATTTTCTTCTTTTTGTTTAACTAATTAAATACGATTTAGTAACTAAACCAATATATAACTCATTAAACGAATAATAACTATCTCTACTTCATATTAACTATTATGTATATATGATAACATTTTACTTTTAAAAAAGCAAATTTTTTGACTAGATTTTTATAATTGATTCATCCACATTTCATAATATTTTCCACTTTTTTGTAATAAAGATTTATGTGTTCCTTTTTCCGTTATTTTCCCACTTTCCATTACAATAATTTGATTACTATCTTTAATTGTTGATAAACGATGTGCCACAACAATAACTGTACGATTTTGAGAAATAACAGCTAAGGCCTGATTAATTATACTTTCAGTTTCAGTATCAATATTGGCTGTTGCTTCATCCATAATTAATAATTTAGGATTTTGTACTAAGATTCTAGCAAATGATATTAATTGTTTTTCACCTAAAGATAAATTAGCTCCTCGATTTTTAATTACTTGATTAATATTATTATTAAATTTTTTTAATAAATTTACGCCACCAATTTGTATTAATGTATCTTGCACAAAAGTTTCACTTACATCTTGTTTCATTTTAATATTAGTATATAATGTTCCTTGAAAAATAATTGGTTCTTGTAAAATTATGCCAATATGTTGGCGATATGTTCGTTTATTATGTACATAAATACTTTGTTCATCAATTTGTATCGTTCCTTGATTATGGGCATTATCTTGCAGTTCATTAAAACGTAATAAAAGATTTATTAAAGTTGATTTACCCGCTCCACTTCTACCAACTATTCCTATTTTTTCTCCTGCTTTAATATGTAAATTAATATTTTGCAATACTAAATTAGTGGCATTATATTGAAAATTTACATTTTTAAAAACTACATCTCCAGCATATTCTTTAATAGACTTAATCTCATTTTCTTCAACTTCACTATCTAAAATTTTAGAAATTCGTTCAAATTTAACATTAGCGTGTTCAATTCGAGAAAATTCATGAAATAATAAATTTATCGGTGATATTATCTTCGTTAAATAATTATAATACGCATAAATTATCCCTGCTTGAACCGCAAATCCTAATAAGTCAAAAACTCCAAAAATTAAAATAACACCACCAATAAATATTCCTTGGAATAAATTAACGCCATTCCATCCATATGATAAATGTAAATTTATTTCACTCATTGCTTCATCGACATATTGTTCATTTAATTTCGTAAATTTATCCATAATTAAGTTTTCTGAATTAAAAATTTTCAAAATAAAAATCCCATTAATTATTTCATTAACATAAGCAATAATTAGCGAATTAGTTTCATTAATTTTTTCGGCAATTACTTTCATTCTTTTAATAAAAAATTTAATCCAAAAAAACATAATTGGAATAATTATTAAAGCAAAAATTGCCATTTTAGGTGATAAAATATACATTCCAATAAAAGATAAAATAATTGCTAAAATTGATGATAAAAATACATTAATAGTTGAGGTATAAAGTTCTGATACGCCTAATGAATCATTTAAAAAACGATTAGCCAATTTTCCGGCAGGATCATTTTCTACTTGAGCAATATCAATATACTCTAATTTATAAGCCGCTTCTTCTCTAATTTGTTTAGTAGTTTTAATTGTCAAATAAGCACCACTTATCCGTTGGAAATAACTAAATACTAAATTAATAATTAAAGTTATTAACAATAAAATACATAATTTAATACTATCAATGATAATTGAATTATAAAATAGTTTAAATTCTTGTTTAGTTAACTTTTGCTTTTTACTATTTGCCACTAAATAATAAGTTCCATTTTTTAATTCAAAATTAACTTTTTGTTTAATATATTTAGTTAAACTATCATCAATTTTTAAGGAACTAACATAATATTGTTGTTGATATTCGACTATATTATTTGTTTGTAAATATTGTTGATTAATATTAGTATCAGGTAATTTTAATTCGTACCAAACATCATCAATAACTAATAAGTTATTATCAATAATTTTTTGAATAATTAAAGGCGAGAGCATTGCTGTTACTTGAAATACAAATAAACCAATTACCATAAAGATTAAATATTTTTTTTGTTTTTTAATATATTTCCAACTTTTCTTATATCTAGTTAACATCTTGCTCACCTACTTGTTTCAAATATTCCTGGTAATACCAGTTTTTATTTTGCATAAGTTCTTGATGGGTTCCTTGTTCTATAATTTGACCATTATTTAAAACAAAAATTATATCACTATCTTTAACTACAGAAAAGCGGTGGGAAACTATAAAGGTTGTTTTATCTTTAATTTTCTCTTTTAAATTTTCTAAAATTAACTTTTCAGTATTAGTATCTACGGCACTTAAAGAATCATCTAAGATTAAAATCTTAGGATTTTTAATTAACGCTCGAGCAATTGATAATCGTTGTTTTTGACCACCACTAAGTCCACGACCTCCTTCATCTAACCAAGTCTCTAATCCGTATTCCATATTTTGTAAATCTTCTTGCATTTCTGAAGAATTAATTGCAAAAAAGATATCCTCATAGGATACTTCTTGTACCGCCAATTCTAAATTTTCTTTAATTGTTCCTTGGAATAAAGTATGAATTTGCGGAACGTAACCAATTAATTGTAAAATATCCTTAATTTTATAATTCTTAATATTTTCTTCATCAATATAAATATCTCCTTGCGTTGGATTAAAATCTCGTAATAAATGTTTTACTAACGTTGATTTACCACTGCCCGTTGGTCCAACAAACGCCACTTTTTGACCTTTTTGTACACTAAAAGAAATATTATTTAAAACATACTCTTCTTCTACTTTATATTTAAAACTAACATTATCAAATTTTATTGTCTGAAAATCAAGCAATGCTTTAGGATTTGTCGCTTCTATTACTTGATTTTCGGTATTCATAATTTTAAAAAATCTTTCACTAGCAATGGAAGCTTGATTAGCAATATTATATACATTAGCTAAGACTAAAAGGGGGCCATTTACCATTGTAATATATACTGAAAAGGTAATTAAATCTCCAGCCGACATTTGATTATTAATTACTAAATAAGTTCCATAAAAAAAAGTTAAAAAAGTAGAAATAGCAATTACTAATTCAAAAAATGGGGTAAAAATAGTTTCAAATTTTACAATATGGGTCCATGATTCAATATCCTCATTAATTGCTGCTTGATTTTTTTGAAAATCTTCTTCTTCATAAGTAGAACCTCTTATTAATCGCATTCCTTCTACCGATTCCAAAATAGAGTTAAAAAATTTTTCAAAAATTTTACGATGTTTAAAATAATATTTACGCATATGTTTTAAAATTAAATTCAAAATATAAAAGGCTATAGGAATAATTAAAAAGGCAACAATGGTTAACTTAAATGATAAATTAAAAATCATAATTAAAAATATAAATAAAATTAATGTTAAACAATAAATTAAATCACTCATTAAAACGGTTGCAGCTTGAGATATATAAAGTAAATCATTGGAAATACGAGCAATTAATTCTCCTTTGTTATAATTTTCATATAAATCAATATCTGAAGCAAATAATTTAGCCAAGTAAATTATTCTTAACTTTCTTGATAAAACTTGTCCTCGTAAATTTAAATTATAATGATAATATTTATTCGCTAAAAAAATTATCAGAGGAACAAAAATTAACGCCCCTCCTAAGATACTTAAACTAAATACTGTTAAAGTATTACTTGCTATTTTATCAATAATCAATCCAATTAATTTAGGGGGAATAATTGTTAAAAAAGAAATAAACATGATTAAAATAATTAACTTTGTATACATCTTTTTTTGCTCTTTTATGTACCAACTAATATGCTTAAATAAACCTATCATAACTTCCTTCCTTTTGAAAATGTTTACTTAATTTATTTTAGCATTTTTATAATTTTTTTCAGTACTTTTTTAACTTTTTTTGCTCTTTTTTATTATTAATAATTATTTATTTAGTTCATCTCAAAACTATAATAAGTTTGTTTTTAACTAGACCAAGATTTAGGGTTTACTCTACATAACAAGCAACTAAAAATAGTGCATAAAAAAAAATTAACTAATCGGGAAATTAGTTAATTCTTTTACTTTGTGTGTTTAATTTTTTATGTTTGATATTAAATTTTTTTTTAAAATTAAAGTTTAAAGGGTTTTTAATTTTATGCCAAATGCTTTATTGACATACTTATTATACTTTTTTTTAGTTAAATTAAAGTTAATTATATTTTTTTTAATTTTTCTGTCCTTTAAGCTAACTATCCCATATAAATGAATCTAATTAAAAAATTTTTAAAAAGTATTTATAAATATGAAGAAATAACAAATAAAAATAATAAATAACTTAATATTAAACTTATCAAGTTCTAAAAGTGAAAAGGATAAATTTGTTCATAAAACAAGTAAACACACTTATAGAACTTAAAAATTTGTTATGAATATTTTATTCATCAGCTTTTAAACTTTCAGCTAAACTTATCTTATTAATACTTCTTTTAGCTACAAATAATGATAAGTAATAAACAAATAAAATTATTAAAATTCCAAAGATTATAGCTTTAAATCCAATATGCACCGTTAAAGACATATCCATATCAGCCATTGCTTGAGCAATAATAAATTGAATTATTTTTTCAAAAACTGGAATAGATAAGAAATAAACGACTATTAAAATCCATTTATAAGCGGAAGTTGTCATTTTAGATATTTCTTGATTAGTATAACCTAAGACTTTCATAACTGAAATTGTTTTTTTATTTTTCTTAATTACAACTGAATTAATCATTGATAAAGTTATAAAAGAAATAATAATCGCTACAAAAGCAATAATTGAAATTGAAAACATTAATACTTGAGTCATTGATTGCATATTTTTTTCCATATCAGCTTTTTTATTATAAACGGCATTAGCATCATAAGCTAAAACTTCAGCTTGTTTATCTCCTATACCTACTTCAGAATTAGCATAATCATCTTTTAAATCAAAAACATGATGTGCTTTATCTAAATCCATATAAATCGCTGCATTCATTGGATCCTCAATAATTCCCCCAACTTTAATTTTCATCGTTTGATTTAATTTATACGGATTTTTAACGGTAATTACATCCCCTGCTTTAAGATGGTACAATTGCTTAACTACGGTTGTTATATAAATTGTATTAGAATCAACTGGTTCTTGTTCGTTAGTTGATAAATTTATATAATCATTATCTTGAAAATTATAAGCGATAAACATAATACTTGAATTAGCTGGTGTTAATTCCATATCATTAGTCATATCTTTAACTGTTAAGGTTGTTGAAATCATTGAATTTTGATCATAATCAGGGTCTGTTACTCCGGCTGAATAAATTGCTTTATAATCATAAGTATATGTTGTTTGGTAAGTGTCTGTCGTTAATTTAGCAAATATTGAATAACTTATTCCACCCATTAATAATAAAAATGAAGAAGCAAAAACCCCAAAGGCTAATAAAGCCGATAACCCTACAGTACGGACTAAAATATTAAATTTATATTTATTAACAAAATTTAATCTTGCGGTTATAAAATTAAAATTAAAACGAATTTTCTTTTCTTTTTCAATGTTTTTAATTAATAATAATGGTTCTATTTTTAAATTTCTTCGAATTGCAATTAAATAAACTAAAATAATTAATAAAATATTTACTAACATAACAGTTACAATTCCGTTTAACATAACATTACTTTGGACTTTATCTAATGGAACAGAATAAAATAAGACTAACAATTCAACTAAGGTTGTTTTAAGTTGCATTCCTAATAAAAATCCAATAACTGAGGCTAAAATTATTATAAATGATAAATATTTTAAATAACCTAACCCTAATTCTTTAGAGGAAATTCCTTCTGCTTTTTGAATTCCAATTTCTCTTTTTTGGGAATTAAAAATACTATTAAATAATACTACCGTTATTAATAAGGATATTATTATTATGACAATAGACAGTACTTTAAACATATTTTCATTACCATCAATTGAATTTTGTAATGACCCAATTCCTGGATTAATATCCGCGCCCATTACTAAAGGAACTAACGTTACTTCTTGAGTTATTGGCTCTCCTTCTTTATTAGTAAAAGCTTCTCCATATTCATTAGTTATTGGCATATCATAATAAAATGTTTTAGTCATTTTTTGGAAAATTTCACTAGTTTTTTCCGGTTTTTCTCCATTAAATACACCACGATAATAAAAATCACTTTCGGTACTTATTTCATTATATGAGGCTTCATTCATATAAATAGGAATAAATGAATCGGTACCAATTGATACTGATTTAGAGACAATATCTACGGGAAAAGTATAATCAGGAATGTAACCACTACCTGCTATTTTATAAGTTTGCTTATTAATTGTATACTTATCACCTACTGGAAGGTTTTTTCTTTCCATAACTCCAGGAGTTAATAAAATTTCATTTACTTTAGTTGGTAATTCTCCATCTACTAATTTTACTTTATCAATTGTTAAATTTTCATCATATTTAGCAATTCCATAAGCTACTTCACCTTCTTTAACTGTTGTTAAGTAAGTTTTTTCTAAGGTTACATCAAATTCTTCTTCAAAATTTTTTTCGAATTCAGCATTATATTTATCATTTAAATCTAATTCTATATAATTATTAGTTAATGCGGAAGTTGTATAAAAACGAAAATCTTCAAAATTTGATTCTACTTGATAAGCATCATATGAGGCTTGAACATCATTATAAGTAATTAATGACGTTGTTAATAAAGTTATAGCTAGCATAAATAAAATAAAGACTGATAATAATAAAACCTTCGTTTTAAATAAACTTTTACGAACAATTTTATTTAGCATTATGACCACTCAATCTCATAAGCACTTTTAATATTTTCATTTAAATGCTCTTTTATTATTTTTCCACTATTAAAGTTAATAACTTTATGAGACATATCGGCAATATTTGGATTATGTGTAACCATAATTAAAGTAGTGCCATATTTTTCATTTAACTTTTGTAATAAATCTAAAACATCACGTCCACTTTTTTCATCCAGTGCTCCTGTTGGTTCATCACAAAAAATAACTTTAGGATTTTTTACTAATACTCGAGCAATCGCTACTCTTTGTTGTTGTCCTCCACTTAATTGATGGGGATATTTATTTTTATGATCACTTAGACCTACTTGTTCAATAATTTCATCAATGTTTAAAGCATTTTTAGATAAATAGGCTCCTAATTCCACATTTTCTCTGACTGTTAAAGTAGAAATTAAATTATAACTTTGGAAAATAAAACCAATATTATCACGACGATATTTTGTTCGTTGTTTATCTGATAATTTGGCAATATCTTTTCCTTCAAAAATAATTAAACCACTATCAACTGTATCTAATGTTGACAACATGTTTAATAAGGTAGTTTTACCACTTCCACTAGGTCCTAAAATTGTGTTTACTTTCCCCTCTAGCATGTCAATACTTACTTTATCTAAAGCAAATAACCATTCATCTCCTGCACGATACTTTTTTACTAAATCTTGACACTTATACATCCTACTCCTTAATCTAACTAAAACTATATTTTCTTTAATTCGAAAATATAGTTTTATTATTTATTTATTCTACCACAAATTGGTTATGGTATAGTTCAGCATAAAATCCTTCTAATTTTAATAATTCTTTATGTGAACCTTTTTCAATAATTTCTCCATCTTTTAAGACAATTATTGTATCAGCATTTAAAATTGTTTTCAATCTATGAGCAATAACAAATGATGTTCTTCCATGTAATACATTTTCCATAGCTTTTTGAATTTTAGCTTCGGTTACAGTATCAACATTTGATGTTGCTTCATCTAAAATTAATAAATCAGGATCAGTTAAGATTGTTCGAGCAATTGACATTAACTGTTTTTGTCCTGTTGAAAAGACTGAAGTGTTATTATCTACTATCATATCATAATTTCCATCTAATGTCATAATAAAGTCGTGAATATTTGCAGCTTTAGCAGCATTAATTACTTCTTCATCTGTAGCATTACGATTTCCATATAAAATATTGTCACGAATTGTTCCTTTAAACATAATTGATTCTTGTAAAACAATTCCTACATTAGCTCTTAAAGTTTCTAAGGTAATATCTTTAATTGATTTGTTATCAATTTTAATATCTCCACTTGTTACATCATAAAAACGATTCATTAAGTTCATAACTGTAGTTTTACCACTTCCTGTTGGTCCAACAAGGGCAATCATTTCTCCTTTATTAACGTCAATATTAATATCTTTTAAGACTAATTTATTTTCATAATATCCAAAGTTAACATTTTCTAAAGAAACTTTTCCTTCAATACCTGTAATATCTTTAGCACCTGGTTGGTTAACAACCTCTGATTTAACTTCTACTACTTCTTTAACTCTTGCTCCCCCGGTTGCTGCTAATTCTAACATATTATATTGGGCAACTACTTGAGCTAAGGGGTTGAAAAATCTTTGTGAATATTGAATAAAGGCTGTTAATAATCCAATTGTCATAGTACCATCAATAACAAAGACTGAACCCATAAATACTAACATTCCTAAATTAACTAATCCAACTCCTTGCATGAAAGGCATTAAAACTCCTGAATATATTTGACCTTTAACTGAAGTATTTTTTAAATCTTCATTATATTCATCAAAAGCATCTAAAGTTTCTTGTTCTAAACCATAACTTATAATAACTTTTTGTCCTGAAATTCTTTCATCAATATATCCATTTAAACTACCCAATTTTTTTTGTTGTAATGAAACGTGTTTTTTAGCAACACGAATAATAAATCCGGCAATAACAATTGCTCCTACAGCAAAAATTAACATTACCCAAACGATTACACTATTAATTGTTAAATTCATACCAAATATGTTTAAGACTACACTTGTATGATCTTCATTAAACATAATAATTAAAATTCCAAATAACATCGCTCCTTGAGAAATAACTTGCATAATTGATTGATTCATCGCATTAGAAATATTATCAATATCATTTGTAAATCTTGATAATAAATCCCCAGCATTTGATTGATCAAAGAATCTAATTGATAATTCTTCAATCTTACCGAATAATCCTTTACGCATATCTCTTGTTGATTTACCAGCAACTACGGCCATTAATACGTTATATACTAACATTACAATTGATAACATTACATAAACAGCGATTAATAAAATAATACTATTTGTAAAAATTTTAAAGGCAGCGTTTGAATCAACTTCACGATGACGTCGTCCATAAGCTTGAGTTAATTCATCTGTTGATTGATTTAACAATGTATCTTTTTCATCACGTGTTAATTTTGAATCATTAATAAAATCAATTTGTTCTTGATTATATCCTAATTCATTAGTAATTTGTTCTGTATTTAATTCAATAGCATCTTCTCTTACCAAGCTCATATCATACAATGATTGAGCATCTTTAGCTTTAATACCAGCTATGCCATCTTTTTCGGCATCTGTTAATCCTGGAATATAATTCATGTATTGTTCTAAGACAATTTGAGCATCAACTGACATTAACATATATTTATATTCATCTTTAATATCTAAGTTCATTAAATAATCTTGTTGAGCTTGTGAAAATCCTTTACCATTTAAAATTGAATCATTAGATTTTTCAAAAACTTTATTTCTTGTTTGCATAACATTATATAATGTTTGGATGTCTTCACCAGTTGCATTAACAATTGTTTCTTCTTGTTCTTTAGTAAAATCTCCTTTTTCAATTAGCGTATCTTTTTGTTTATCTGTTAAACCTTTTCCATCTTCAATATCATTTGCTATTTGTTCAACTTGATATTCTCCAACGTAAGTTATCATATTATCAATAGCTTCACCCATAATTTTTGGAGATATTACTTGAAAGTAGGTTGTAATAAGGATAAAAATTATAATAAAGCATATTGTAAAGGCATATTTTTTTACATAAGAAAAGATAAATTTAATACTTCCCCATGTACTATATTTTTTATTGTCTTCCATAATTATTCCTCCTTACCTTTTTGTGTTTCATAAATTTCACGATAAGCTACTGATGTTTTAATTAAATCTTTATGTTTTCCAATGGCATCTACTTTACCATCAGCTAACACAATTATTTTATCTGTATCTAAAACTGAAGAAATTTTTTGGGCAACAATAAATGTAGTTACTCCTTCAAATTCTTTGTTAATTGCTTCTTTTACTAAATTTTCACTTTTAGCATCTAATGCTGAAGTTGAATCATCTAAAATTAAAATTTCAGGATCTTTAACTAATCCACGAGCAATTGATAATCTTTGTTTTTGTCCTCCAGAAAAGTTAGCTCCTTTTTGATATACTTCTCCTTCAAATTTTCCTTCTTTTTTTTGAATAAATTCAAAGGCTTGGGCGCGTTTAGAAGCAATTTCTACATCTAATGTTGAAGCGGTAGAATTACCTTGTAAGACTACTTCTTTAATTGTTCCACTAAATAAATGAGCTTTTTGTAAAACCATTGAAATATTTTCTCGTAATGATTTAGCATTATATGTTGAGATAGATTGACCATTAATCGCAATTTCTCCTTTTTCAATATCATATAATCTTGGAATTAATTGAACTAAGGTTGTCTTACCACTTCCGGTTGCTCCAACAACTCCAATTTTTTCCCCTTTTTTAACACTAAAGGAAATATCTTCTAAGGCATAATCATCTTCACCTTCATATTTGAAATATACATTTTTAAAGTCTAATGTATCAACTTGTTGTAAACTATCATTTCCAAAACCAAATGAAGGTTTAGCATCTAATACTTCACTAATTCTTCCTGCTGAAACAAAGGCTCTAGACATTGTCATCATTAAAAATCCAGCCATAATAATTGCAAACATTATTTGCATAACATATGTTGTAAATGATACAACATCTCCAATTAAAGAAACATCATCAAGTGCCCAACCTGCTACAAAATAAATAGCGAACGCTACTAATAAATTAGCTGTTAACATATATACTGGGATTAATGAAGCAAAAGTTCTACCAGTAGCAATTAAGTTATCAGTTAACTTATCTGTTTCATCATCAAATCTTTGTCCTTCATGTTTTTCAGCAACAAATGATTTAACTACACGTACTCCATCAATATTTTCTTTAACGATTGTATTAATAGTATCAACACTTCCTTGAATACTTTTAAATCTTGGAGTTAAAGCTTTCATCATAAACATTGTAATTAAAACAATTATTACTACAAACAAAATTATTGTCCACCATAAACGTGGTAAAGTCATAATTGCTAAAACAAAGGCTCCAACAAATAAAAATGGAACACGTAATAGCATCTGAATTCCCATCATCAGCATATTTTGCACTTGCGTAACATCATTTGTTAATCTAACAACTAAATTTGATGTTGAAAATTTTTCAATATCTTGAAATGATAATCCTTGAATAATTTTAAATCCATCTTCTCTTATTCTGGCTCCAATTCCTTGAGAAATTTTCGCAGCAATAATGGTATTTACTACTCCAGCAATTAAACCTACTAATCCTAAACCTACTAATTCAAATCCTAATTTGTATACGGCATCTTTATCAATATTAACTTTTGATAGTTCACTTATAATATCAGAGATAACACCTGGTTGTGCTAACATACTCCATACTTGAAAGAAAACTAAAACAACCGCAACAATCATTAAAATTCTATATTCTTTTAAATATTTTTTTAACATATCTTCCTTTCTTAAATAATACTATTATCTTCATATTTAATTTTTACTCTTTTTACTACTTCTTCACCTTGTTTTTGTAATTCGTCTAATATTTTTTGGTTATTTTTTTTATTCATTACTGAATGAGACCCAATATTTTTAATATCTTTTGGTTGTAATTCTGAATCATCTCCTGTAGTAAAAAATTTATAAAGCCGAATTTTTTGTTTAATTCCCTCGTATAATTTATCTGAATTAAACATTTCGATTAAAACATTAAAATCCTCTTCAGTTAATTGCTGTAATTTTTTACTTTTCATAAAAGCTATTATAATTTCAAAATTTTTAATATAAATATCTGGATCAAAATTTTTTCTAAACTGAGACATTTTTACTAAAGTTCGAGCTTTTTGTGGATTTTCTTTTACCCTTTTTAGTAATTTCTCCCAACTACTCGTATTATAAAAGTGTTCTAATAATACTTGGCTTTTTTTAGGTAAATCTCGATTTACCGAGGAAACCATTTTGGTATATGTACTTTCTGTAATTCCTAAAAATATTACTATTTCTTTTGTATTTAATTTTACATCATGCTTTAAAATCTCTATTAGTTTATCTTTGTTCTCAGTAGTATACATTTTTCCTCCAGAAGTAATTATAACTCTTTCCAAAGGAAATGTCAAGTTTTCCAAAAGAATTTCTCGATGTTCCTTTGGAAAACATTTTCTTTACTTTTAAATTTGTTACATCTCTAAGAAAAGATCTCTTGTTTATTTTTTATGTAATTTTACAAAAAAATAAACCTCATATATTATAAGAAGGTTCATTCTTTATTATCAATTTTAAAATTTAATTAGTAACTTTGAAATATTTAGTTCTACTTGAGTTTGTCTAAATTTTTTTTATCTTTTTATTCTTTTTACTTTTTTCTTAGTTAATTTATCCTTTAATATTTTAGCATTTCTATACATTTTAGCCACTTATGAATATTTGTCTATATTCTTATAATTTAGAAAAAAATACAGTCTATTTAAAAAATCGTTTGATATTTTATCAATCTCTACTTTAGTTTTTTGACTTTCTAAAACATATAAAACTAAAGAATCACGTATTCCTAAAAAACTATTAAATACAAGTTGTGTTTCAGCAATTGCTATTTCTTTAGTTTCTATTGCTATTTTAATTTTTTCTAAAAATATTGTTGTTGATTGATTCTTAGTATATTCTTTTTTTATTATTGGATATGTATTACAAGTTTTTATAAAATTATACTTTTTTGGATTTTTTAAAATCCACTTTATATTATTAAACCAATATTCTTTTAAGAAATCTTCAAAACTCATATTATACATCTTTGGAGTACAAAAAAAATCTTCTGATTCATTTTTAAGTAACTGATAAACTGCTAAGACTAATTTTTCTTTTGATTCAAAATAATGAAAAAATGTTCCATTACTTACATTACAGGCTTTTAAAATATTTGTTATATAAGTTTTTTCTACACCGTTTTCTAAAAATAACTTTGTTGATTCTTTTAATATTTTTTCTTTTGTCGTGATATTAAATTTCCTTTATAATAAAAATTTATAAAGTACTTCCTCCTTTTTATTCATTTTTGCACTAATAATAAGATTTTCTTTTAAAATGTTTGTTTTCATAGATATCTTTTCACTTTTATTAAATATTTTCTTCATTTAATTTTTCCTATTAAACCCAACTTCCTTTAAAGTTTGTCTAATTTTTGCTATTTATATATTATTTAACATATTTTATTTTTTATTTTGTAATCTTAAATAATCATAGTCAAATTTTAAATTAGTTTTTTCAAAATCATATGTTTCTCTATTAATATAACCAACAACTTCATCTGAATTTAACAATTCATATATATAGTTGGCTATTTCTTCTGCTGTATTATATTTATTGAAAATTTTAGCATATTGATATTCTTTGTTACCTGATGCTATTTCACCAAATTTTGTTTTAGTTACCGAAGGAGCAAAAACTTTTACAGATAGATTTGAATTTATACTTTTCAATTCTTCGGCTAAGCCTTCAGTAAATGCACTAACATAAAATTTTGTTGCACAATATGAGACTGCATTTGGTACATTAGTGTAGCCACCTGTTGATGATATATTCACTAAATATTTTTTATTTTTAGTTGTTGTATATTTATTAACAAAATATGTTGATAAATAAGTCAATGATTTAATATTTAAATCAATCATATTATTTATTTTTTCTAAGTTTTGGTTTTTTACTAAGTGATAATATCCAAATCCGGCATTATTTATTAAAATATCGATATTATACTTATTAATAATTATTTCTAAATTTTGAAATTCTAATATACTTGATAAATCACATTTAATAATTTCTACTTTTATATCATAAGTTTTTAATATCTCTGCTTTAATATACTTTAATTTTTCTTCACTTCTAGCAATAAGAATTAAGTTGTATCCTATTTCAGCACTTTTATAAGCTAAAGCTTCGCCTATACCAAAACTTGCTCCAGTTATCATTACATAATTTTTCATCTATCTCCTTCATTTATCCATTAGAGTTGAACTCTATAATTTGATTATATCACATTTTGAAGTTGAACTCTAGAAAAATTTAATAAATTATGATTTTAACTTTTTTACATAAAAATAGATTAGAACCGTAGTCCTAATCTTAACTATCTTAATACTAAAAAATAAAAAGGGGAATGAAAAAATTTTGTCATTTTACTGACACTTATATTATACTTCTTAGCAGTTAATTTTAAGTTAATGTCTTAAGCATAAACTTAAATTATTTTATAATTTTCTTTTTTCAACAATTCAATTATCTTTTGCATCTGTTCATCAATTACTTTATTTTGTAAGGTATTATTATTATCTTGGAAATTAATTCTAATGGTTAGGTTTTTTTCACCTTTTGTAACTTGTTCTCCTTGATAAATATCAACTAGTTCAATTGCTTTTAAATATTTTATCTCTTTAATTGTGCTTAAAATTTCTTCATAATTAACTTCTTGCTTAACTTGTAATGTTAAATCTCTTTGAATTTTGGGAGTCAAACTTATTTTTTGATATTTTTTAGCTTGTAAATCATTTACTAATGTTTGTAATTTAGTTAGCGAAATTTCTAAAGTATAAATTTTATTTGTCATTTTTTTATAATAATCAAATACAACTTCGCCTATGATTCCAATAGCTTCTCCCTCCACCATAATTTGTGCACTTGCATAAGGATTTAGTTCTTTAATATTTACTTCCAAATTTTTTAATTCTAGACTTAAATTTAGTTGCTGAATTAATTGTTCTAAAATCCCTTTTAAATCATAAAAATCATAAATTCTTTTAGCACCTAAATGATAATTTTGATATGCTCCACTTATTGTAATTGCTAATTTAGTATCTTCATTAACTTTATTATCAATTAATTCATAAGTTTGAGCAATTTCAAAGATATTATTAGTTTTTTCTTGATAAGCGTAATTTTCTTTAATTATTTTAATTAAAGAAGGAATTAAACTTTTACGATAATATTCGTGTTCTTTAGATAAGGCCGACATTAATTTTACTGAATTAGTTAGTTCTTGACCAAATTGAGCCTGTTCTATTTCATTAACTAAAGAATAAGTTATTACTTGATTTAAATTTTGTTTTAGTAACATACTTTCAACAGATTTTAAAAATTTATTTGTATTATTGGTAATTATTGGTTTAAGTGGTGTAAAACTTGTAACATAATCTTCAATTTCAATATTATCAATATTATAAATTCGAATTATTTCTTCGATTAAATCATTTTCTATTGCTTGATCTTTACGATAAGTTGGTGCTTTTGCTTGTAAGTAGTCATCATTTTCTTTAACAACAAAATCTAGAACTTGTAAAATATTAATTACTTCTTGTTTGGTAATCTCTATTCCTAGTATTTTATTAACTGTTTGGTACTTTAAGTTAATAAACTCATTCTCTATTGCTTGATAATTTTGCATAATTTCGTTAGATATTTGGACCTTAGGATTTAACTTATTAATTTTATTAATAATTAAGTTAGCAACATTTTCTAACATGGTATTATCAATATCTTTTTCATAGCGAATTGCGGCTTCGGTTTTTTTACCAATTATTTTTGAAGAATTGAAAATTTGTTTGGGATTAAAATGAGCAACTTCTAATAAAATATTTTTAGTTTCATTTGTTATCTTGGTAGCATTAGAACCCATAACTCCTGCTAAGGATACTATTTTTTCTTCATCTTTAATAACTAATGTTCCTTTAGGTAAAGTTAATTCTTTTTCATCTAAACCAATAAAAATTTCTTCCTTAGTTAATAAACATAAATTTAAACCACCTTTGATTTTATCAGCATCATAAATATGTGAAGGGATTCCCATTTCTATTAACACTTGATTAGAAATATCTGTCAAAGAATTTTGTGCTTTAATTCCTTGTTTTAATAAATATAATTTAGTTTCCCAATTACTATTTTGCACTTGGACATCTTTAAGATAATAATGTGAAAATCCTTGCGTATACTTCTCATCCACTTGTAAGGTATAAGGATTAGTTATAGACATTTGATAATTTACTTTATTTGTCGATAAATTAAATTTTTCTAATTTATTATCTAAAAAATTTTCATAATTTAAAAGGGCGGCTAAGTCGTTATAAATTCCTTGATAACTTTGACAATCACCACGATTGGCCGTTAAAAAGATATCTAATAGTTTATCACCTAGTCCTAAAACTTCCATTGGATTATCTCCAATGTTTACTTGTTCTTTAATTTCATGAATTCCATTATAATCGGCTTCAATTAATTTATCTTTAGCATATCCTAACTCGGCTAAAGAACAAATCATTCCGTTTGATTCCACTCCTTTTAATTTTACTGGACTAATTGTTAAATCTCCAATTTTCGCACCAACTAAAGCGACGATGACTAACTGATTTTTAGCAATATTAGGTGCTCCACAAACAATTTGTAAAACTTCTTTTCCGATATTTACTTGAGCAATATTTAAACGATCAGCAGCGGGATGTTTTTTAATTTCTATTACTTGACCAATAACTAAATTCTCAATATTTTTATCAATTACTTCTTCTACTTCATGACCTAATTGAAACATTTTTTGAGATAAAGTTTCAACATCTAAATTAATTCCTAATTGTTTTAATCTATTATAACTTAATATCATAATTTCTCCTTTTTAAAATTGTTCAATAAATTCATTAGCATTTTGATATAGTAAACGAATATCTGTTATATTATATTTTAATAAAGTCATTCTTTCAACCCCAATTCCAAAAGCATAACCCGTAAATTGCTCACTGTTATAACCTGCTAATTCTAAAACTTTTGGATTAATTATTCCAGCTCCTAAAACTTCAATCCAACCTGTTTGTTTACAAAAACTACATCCTTTACCTAGACAATGTGAACAAGTAATATCTACTTCTACTGATGGTTCAGTAAAAGGGAAATATGAAGGGCGCAAACGGACTTTTAAATTTTCTGAATCAAACATTTTTCGTACAAACATTGTTAAAATAGTTTTTAAATCTTTTAGTGAAGCACTATTTTCTCCAACCTTTTTAACTACAGCTAAACCTTCTATTTGCATAAATTGATGAGAGTGAGTCGCATCATCATCATCACGACGATAAACTTTTCCCGGACAAATTATTTTTAATTCTTGATTATTGTTTTGACTTAATACACGTGATTGGATATTTGAAGTATGGGTTCTTAATAATAATTTAGGGTTAATATAAAAAGTATCTTGCATATCTCGTGCTGGATGATCAATTCCTAAATTTAATGCTTCAAAATTATGATAATCTGTTTCTACTTCTTGACCTAAAGCTACTTCAAAACCTAAATTTTGAAAAATTGTTTCAATTTCTCTTTGAGTTTGTAATAAAATATTTTGCTTACCAAGATTTTGTTTTCTTCCATTAATTGAAATGTCTATCTTAGATGCTTGTAATTTAATATCTCGTTGTTTTTGATCAATTTCTTGTTTAATAGTTTCTAATTTATTTGTTATATCTTGTTTAGCTTCATTAATTAGTTGACCTAATTCTTTTTTATTTTCAAAAGATTTTAATTCTTTCATTAAGTTGGTAATTAAACCTTTTTTTCCAATAAATTCTATTCGTAAATCATTCCAATTTTTTTCATCTTGAATCTTTTGCAGTTTTTTATTAAATAGTTGTTGTAATTCAGTTATTTGCTTTTGCATTTTATTCTCCTTTATTCATTTCATAAATTATAATTCCACTAGCAATCGCTACATTTAAAGATTCATATTTTATTTGTAATTTAAAATTGTAGTTTTTTAATTTTTTGTATTTTATTTCAATGCCTTGGGCTTCATTACCAAAGATCAGTAAATAGTTATCTTGAACTTTTGTTGTGATTGTTTCTTGTTCATTAGGCTCATCCAAAAAAGTTGTAATAATTGTTTTATCAGTATTTTGACACCATTCATATAAATTAGTACGCACTATATTCATTTGAAAGTGTACTCCTTGCATTGCTTGAATTGTTTTAGGGTTATATAAATCTACACTTGCTTCATCTAAAATAATATCATTTATACCAAAAGCTTTAGCTGTTCGTAAAATTGTTCCTAAATTACCAGGATTATTTATTTTATTAAAACCAATAATTTTAGTACCTACAATTTTGGCAAGTTCTTTTTTACAGACACCTATTAATTGTGGAACATTAGCAATTGACTTAAACTTTGTTAAGTTTTTTTTCTCTAACAAATAACATTTTATTTGGTTAAACTCAACTTGTTCTTGATACTTATTATATAAATTAGCATCAGTTGTTAAAAGATACTTTAATTTATTATATTTTAATGCTTCTTGAATTAAATGCTCACCAAATATTAAATATTGATTAGTTAATTCTCGATATTTTTTTTGTTCTAATTTAACAATTTCTTTTAATTTTTCTTGTCCTATTTTTTCCATATTATATTTGAATCCTTACATTTGATAAATTATAAGCTAAAGTATCTTTCGCAGCTACATCCATGCCAATATAAAAATATCCTTTTCCTTCTTCATTAGCTGTTATTGTTAAAGGCACACTTAAATAATCATCTTCAGCCTTAGCAAAAGATACTGAATTTGTCAAATCTAAGTTGGATACTTGTTGTTCTTGCGTTTCATCTTCAATCGAGTTTATTTTATTTGGCTGATAACCAATTGTTAATTTTGGCGAATAATCTAAACCACTTAACATAAATTCCAAATTAACTTCATATTCTTTTAAAGGTTTTAAATTTTTTATTTGAATAACTTCATATACTACTTTTTCATCTTTAATATTAGTTATATTCACTTCTTTTTTTTTAGTAATTGGTATAAGTGTTTTTGATGAATCTATTCTAATAATTGGTTGATCTTTAACATCAACTTCTCCACCATAAATAATATATGTTTGTTCTAATAAATTATTTCCTACAATATAAATATAATTTGAGGTAGTATATAAATAGATTAATCCAACTACTATTAACAAAATAATAATATTACGAATAATTTTTAAATTTTTTTTAAGCATTTTTTTCCTTTTATTTTCTTTGCACAGTTTGGATTGTGGCAAGATTTTTTAAAGAATTAATTATTATGTTTAATTCTTCAATATTTTTTATATATAATTCAATTTCGGTTTTGACAATCTCTTCTTTAACAATTGATTTAGCATTTCCTAAGGATACTTTAAATTTTGATAAAACGGTAGTAATATCGCTTAATAAAGAATTACGGTCTTCAGCAATTATTATTAAAGCTGTTAAATACCTTTCTTGATTATCTGGTGTCCAAGTAACATCAATAAACTGCTCTTTTTGACATGCTTTACAATCTTTTTTATGAATTGAAATATATTGACCTGTTCGAATATTCCCAATTATTTCATCACCATAAATTGGCATACAACATTTAGCAAATTGCATTTGTAAATTATCAATTCCTGGGATAATAATATCTTTATTTTTATTTTTTATTTTTTTAACTTTTAAATTAGCTGTTTCTATTAAATTCACTCGATTTACTTTAGCAATTAAAGTATTATCTTCTAATAGTTCTTTACAAAAGTAATCTAAAGATTTAATATTTAATTTATTTAAAATTTCTCCTTGTAATTTGGTATCATTTATTAAATCATACTTTATCATTTTATCTTTAATTAATTTATCTAACTTTTGATAACCTTTTTCAATTAAATTTAAGTTTAGTTTCTTATTTTGTTGATTAATATAAGTTTTAATTTTCTTTTTAGCATGATTAGTTTGAACGAAGTCTAACCATTCTTTTTTAGGGGAATTTTCTTCTTCTTTAGTTATAATTTTAACAACATCACCATTTTTAAGTTTTGTATCAAAAGTTTCAATTTTATCATTGACAATAGCCATTTGAATACTATTTCCTACCTTAGTATGAATTTTATAAGCAAAATCAATTACTGTAGCGGCAACTGGCAACATAATAATTTTATTTGTTGGAGTATAAACATAAATTGTTGAGGCAAAAACTTCTTTATTTAAATTTTCAATAATTTGTTGTTCATTAGTATCAATTAAGTCTCTAAAAAGATGTAATTGTTCTTCAATATCTTTTAAAGATTCATTATTTTCTGATTTATAAATCCAATGAGCCGCCACTCCTCGTTCCGCTATTTCATCCATTTCGTAAGTTCGAATTTGGACTTCAAATATTTCATCTTTTTTATTATAAACACTTGTATGTAATGATTGATATAAATTAGGTTTTTTTAAAGCAATATAATCTTTAAATCTTCCAGAAATTGGTATATAATGTTCATGAATAATTCCTAAAACACTATAACACTCTTCTTTAGTTTGACAAATTATTCTAATACCTTGAAAATCATAAATTTCAGAAAAGTTTTTGTTAATTTTAAGCGTTTTTTTATAAATACTGTAAATACTTTTATTTCTTCCTTTAATTTGGTAATTAGTTAACTTTAACTTTTTTTGTAAATGATTATTGATTTCCTTAATTATATTATTAAGATTTTTTTCTCGTTCAGCTTTTTTGACTTCCAATAATGAAGCGACCTTTTTGTAATTGTCATAGTCCATATAATATAATGATAGTTCTTCTAGTTCACTTTTAATATTTCCTAATCCTAATCGATGAGCAATTGGAGCATAAATGTTTAAAGATATTTGACCAAATATTTCTTTATTAGCAAATTCTTCTTTTTTCTTTTGTTTCATATCTTTTAATCTAATAATTAAAATACAAATTAAAACCAGATAATCTTCGGCTAATAAAACTATTAAGTTACGATAATCTTCATATTGATTTTCTTTATCAATTTTAATCTCTAAATCATTTATTTTTTTTATATTTTTTACTAACTTAATATCAATTTCTGATAAATTTAATTTTTGAATAGCGTCTGGTAATAAAAAAGAATATAATAATAAACTTAATACTTTAAAATTAAATTTATTTTCTTTAATGATAGCAATAAATTTTTTATCTATTTGTAATTCATTTTGTTCAATTACTTTTAATAAATAAATTTTCTGTTCATTTGTTAATTGTTCAAGTTCATTAATAAATTCCACTTTTGCTCCTTAATTATAAAGAAATTAGAGATTAATGATAATCTCTTATTTACGTTTATATTTTTTACACCAACCAATGCCAAAGGCTCCTGGACCTAAATGATTCCCAATAACAATTCCTAAATTAGAAACTTCTGATTGGACTAAAGTTCCTTTTGTTGCTTCCTGGGCCATTTTTAAAACTTTTTTAGCTTTTTTTTCAGCTTTAATATGAGCAGTCATTAAAATAATTTCATCATCAGCGGTATAACTTTCTTTTGCTAAATTTTTTAAAACTGATGTTAAACCTTTTTTTTGACTACGTTCAACTTTATATTTTTCAATCCCACCATTTTCATTAAGTGTTAACACCGGACTAACTCCTAAAATTTTTAACGTTGAAGCTAAAGCTTGAGGCATTCTACCACCATAATGTAAAAAGTTTAAGTCTTCAGCAAAGAAAAAAACTTCAATGGTTTTACGATAATAATCAATAACAGCTTCAATTTCTTCATTAGAAATATCTCCTGAATTTTTGACAATATCATCAATTTCATTAGCAATTATTCCTGAAACTTGGGCTGCGGCCTTTGTTGAATAAACTACTAATTCAATATCTAAATTATTTTCTTCAAGATATTGTGTAGCAGCAATTTTAACCCCTTGAGTTGTTCCAGAAAGTTCTTCAGAAATATGTAAAGATATTATTTTATTATAACCTTCATCAACTAGTTCTTGAATAACTTTAATTGTATCATTTGGTGTAGGTTGTGAGGTTTTAGGTAGTGTTTTTCTTTTATAAATTTCATCAAATACTACGGAAGATTTTTCGCCATTGTCATGGTATTCTTTATAAATTGTATCTTCAAAATTAACACTTAAGGGAATTACCTTATAACCTCTTTTTATTACCTCTTCTTTGGACATATAACATGTAGAATCAATAACTACTGCTACTTTTTTCATTTCATCTCCATCTTTTGCATTTTTTTAATAACATTGGATAACTTTTTTTAGTTAGCCATTTACTAAATTTACTTCCTTGAGCTTTATCTATTCCATCCATTCCTAATTTTAACACTTCATCGTAAGTAGCATTAGGATTAGTAAATTTTCCATTTAAATAACAGTAATTACAATATTCATTAGAACGCTCACCATTTTTTTCTGTACCTCGGCGATCAGCACCTTTTTGTTGTAATGGCATAGCACAACTTTGACAAAACTTCTCCATCTTTTAACCTCTTTCGTTTTTTCATATCTTATATTATAACTTATTATTGACACTTTTACCATTAATAATATGGGATAATATGAATATGCATATGAAATACTTCTTGTCCAGCTTTTTTTCCACAATTATTTACAACTTTAAAATCTTCAAACTTATAGTCTTCTTTTAATAACTTAACAACTTTTTTAAGATAGGCAAATAAATCAATTTCATCTTCTTTTTCCATAATATTAGCATAATGTTGTTTAGGCACAAGTAAAGTATGACCTTTACTTTCGGGATAAGCGTCTAAAAAAGCGATAACTTTATCATCTTCAAAAACTATTTCTCCTGGTATTTCTTTATTTATTATTTTACAAAATATACAATTATTCATTTTTCTCCTTAATTTTTTAAACTTAACTATAAAATATTTATAATGTTTACTTAGGGTATTGATTTTCTCTTTTATTATATTAACTTTAGAATATATCGTAGAGTTTATATACTTTCTTTTTTTCTTCTTCTTTTGTAGTGTCTATTTTTTTACTTTTTCTATAACTAAAACTTATTTTGGTTTTTCCGGCTCAAATATCGCACCAACTTTAAGACTATTATTTCCATTGATAAAGTCTTTAATATGTATTTTTCTTTTTCCTTCTAATTGAAATTCACTAACTTTTAAAATTCCCCCTTTAACTCCTATTACAATTCCCTCATTTGTAATATCTAAAATTTCTCCACTTGTTTGATTTGTACTAGTTTCATATTTAGTTGTGTAAAACTTAAATCTTTTATCATTAACCTTTGAATAAGCAACTGGCCAAGGATTTAAACCTCTTATTTGATTATAAATTTCGATTCCTGATTTATTCCAGTCGATAATTTCTTCTTCGGGTTTTATGTTTGGTGAAAAAATAACTTCTGCTTCGTTTTGCACTAGTGATTGATTAGTTTGGTTAATTATCTTAGGTAAGGTTTTAAGCAATAATTCTTTAGCAACTTCTACCATATTATCATGGACAATACCTAAAGTTTCTTCTATCTTAATTTCATATTGTTGTTGAGATATAATATTTCCAGCATCCATGTTTGCAATCA
>JBKDZV010000064.1:0-13568 GCA_047971455.1 Mycoplasmatales bacterium
CCCCTTTTTTATATACTTCAACTACATTAAATTCTTCATCTAAACACGTAATATCAAAATCATATCCTGTCTTAATTAAACCTTTATTTTTTAAGCCCAACATTTGGGTTTGATTATATGAGGCCATTTTAAACGCTTCTTCTGCTGAACAATTACTTAATTCAATCATATTTTTTACCGCATTATTCATTTGTAATACACTACCAGCCAAAGTATCTGTTCCTTTTAAAGTAGCTTTATTTCCTTTTTTTTCAACTTCTAAACCACCCAAATCATAAATTCCATCTTCCATTGACTTAGCACGCATAGCATCAGTTATTAAATTAAGTTTATTAGGTCCTAAATTTTTATAAGTACTTTGAAGCGTATGTTTATCCACATGTAATCCATCAACAATTAATTCTTTATGAGCTTCTTTTAAGATATGAGCTGCTGTTACTACTCCAGGATTTCTATTTTCGTACCCACTCATTGCATTATGTAAATGTGTAAAACATCTCAAACCATTATTATAAGCTTGTAAAACTTCTTCACATGTTGCACAAGAATGTCCAACTGATCCAATAATATTATGCTCTTGTAAAAATTTTGTAAACTCGTAATTTTGATCTAATTCTGGAGCATAAGTAACTATTTTAATTAAATCTAAATTTTTCAGTTTTTTTAAATTATCAACTGTTAAATGTTGAACATTATTAGGATTTTGAGCTCCTATTTTATCTTTGTTAATAAATGGACCTTCTAAATGGACGCCTAATATTTCTGCTCCTTTAACTTGCTTAATACTTTCTTTAATTATTTGCAAAACCCCATTTAATGTATCTAAGTTAGCAGTCATAGTTGTAGGAAAAAAACTTGTTGTTCCTTCTTGTAATAATCCTAAACTTTGTTCTTGCATACTTAGTATAGTTCCATCCATTGTATCATGGCCCATTAATCCATGAATATGCTGATCAATGAATCCTGGAACTATATAAGCTACAGTTTTAGAAAACTCTACTTCATTGCCTTGTTCAAAACTAATCAACCCTTTATTGTTTAACAAATCACCTTCATAATTGACTAATTTATTATTATTCAATATTTTCATAATCCTCCTATGTGTAAATTCTAGCATTTTATTTATGAAAAAATTTTCTTATTACAAGAAAAGTATTATAAAAATTTATATTTTAACATTTACTAATATTTTATTAGGTTTAAGCTTAAAACATTATTTAGATAAGCTTAGAAAAAACTTTTCTTACTTAACTAACACAGTACCAAAGCTTAAACAAAAAATAAAAAAGAAGTAAAAAAATTTAAATTTTTACTCCTTTTTTAATCTTTATAATAATTGTTTTAAATCTTGAATAGTTATTTCTAAAACACTACGAATAAAAGGATATTTTGCCAACATATAGTCAAAATTCTCTCCTTTTGTTATAAATTTACCTGTTCCTAGTAATTTAAATCCTGTTCCTTGATAATTATCTCTTCCCATAACTTCTCGGGCCCCTAAAGTTATTTTTAAATTACTTCCTAATTTAATATCCGCTTCAATAGAGTGCATCCCAGCTACAGGTACTAAAATTTTTTCATCTTTTGTTACTTGTAAATAAGAATTCCAAGTATTAGTCACATTGGCTTCTTGTTCATTCCAAGTTATTAAAGAAACTACTCCTTCATATTTTAATACTTCAAAAAATTTTTCTGTTAACATTGTTCTCCTTTAATAATTTATTATAATTCATTACTTCCTTTTTCAGCAGCAAGACGTTCGCGAAAGATTAATGCTATGATAAACAAGATAAAAAGAAATTTAAAAGGAAAAAATAGTGCTAATAACAAGAAAATTCCTAACCAACTACTAAAAATACTTAATGTTGTTCCGACGGTAACTGAAGCTATTGCTAATGTTAAATCAATATTTAATAGCAAACCTATTCCTGAACCTAATAAAAAGGCTGAAAAGATAATTGGAAAAATATGTCCACCTTTTAAATTTCCATTTAAACAAATATGCGTAATTATTATTTTTAAAAAAGCTAAAATAATTAACAAGAATGCCGGCTTTAAAATTGTTTGCTCACTTAAAATATGTAAAGTTCCTTCACCTGATAAAATTAAAATAGGCAAAAACAAAGCAAAAAAAGTAAGTAAACAACTACTTATTAACATTTTTAGATAAATATTTTGCAAATAAGCAAATAACTTAGCAATTAATTTTTCACTATAATGATAAAATTTTCCAAAATAATAACCAACAGTCAAGAAAGTACTAGCTGCAATAACAACAAATAAACCTTTAGTTATTAATGTGTCTCCAAAATTTATGGTAAGTGGCATTAATTTTAAATTAAATGGAGGAAATTTGTCTTTATTTAATAAAAATAACATACTAGAGGCCGAACTACTATATAACAAAATTATCTTTAATAAGTATAATTTATTATGTAATAAATTTTCTTTAAACTTTTCTCGCTTCACTTTGATTAACTTAACTTTAAACTTGCTTTCAAAAGCTTTTGTTACGTCTAAAATAAAAGAGGACATCATAAATAACAATCCAATTAAAGCAGCTTCTGGACCGACTGATGCTCCAATAATAATAGGAAGCATTGCTAAAAAATAAATTTTAAAAAAGTCTCGATATTTAACTCGCTTATATTCTTGATACTCTTTAGCATACATAATACCTGGCTTAGGAATTATTGTAAATTTTGTATAGGTATAAGCTAAAAACATACTAATACTTATAATAAACACCGGAATTAATAATAGATGATGATATAAGATTCCGCCTTTAATTTCCTGACCTAACCATAAAAAATGTAATATTGTATTAATAATAAATAAAAAAGACCAAGAAATTAAACCAATAAATATTCCACATAGAATAATAAATATATAATAAATTCCATATTTTAAAAGTTTTATCATTCTTTCTCCAATTTTATTTTTGTAATTAACGAATATCTTAATTTAAAAACTAATGATTCCAATAGCATCTTTTACTTCATTCATTGTTTCAGTCGCTATTTTTTGGGCTTGTTCTGTTCCAGTTTTTAAAGCTTTTGCTATTAATTTTTCATCTTTAATTATTTCTTTATATTTTTGTTGAATTGGTGTTAATTCTTTAATAACTGCTTGAGCCACTTCGGTTTTTAAAAAGCCATAATTTTGATTGGCAAAAACTTTTAAAGTTTCTTCCATTGACAATTCTTTACACATAGCATATATCATTAATAAATTACTTACTCCTGGTTGATTTTCTGGATCAAAATTAATTTTTCCTACACTATCGGTTGTCGCTGATTTTATTTTCTTTTCAATTACTTTTGGTTCATCTAACATTGAAATAAATGATTTAATATTTTCATCAGATTTAGACATTTTTTTAGTTGGATCAACTAAAGAATAAATTTTAGCACCTTGTTTTTGAATTAATGGTTCAGGAATTTTAAAGATTTCTTGTTGATAAAAACTATTAAACCTTTGAGCTAAAGTTCTAGTTAATTCTAAATGTTGTTTTTGATCTTCTCCTACTGGTACATATTCTGGTTTATATAATAAAATATCTCCTGCCATTAATGTAGGATAAGTATATAATCCTGTAGAAACTGATATTTTTTGAGCTGACTTATCTTTATATTGAGTCATTCGATCTAATTCACCATTTTTAGCAAAGCATTGTAAAATCCATGCTAATTCAGCATGTTCTTTAATACTTGATTGAATAAAAATGTTAGCTACTTCGTTAACTTCCATTGCGATATACAAAGCAACTAAAGTTTTAACATTATTTTTTAATTCTTGAGGTTTAGGATTAACTGTTAAAGCATGTAAATCGGCTAAAAAAATAAAGGCTTCTTCTTGATTTTGAATTTCTTGTTTAAAATTTTTGATACTTCCTAAATAATTTCCTAAAGTTATTACTCCACTTGGTTGAATACCTGTTATTACTCGCATATTTTTCTCCTATTTTTTAATTGTCATAAAACCTAAAGTTTTAGGTCCAAAATGAGCTGCCATAATAATTGAAGGATAAGGTGCTTCAATAACTTCTACTTTAGTACCTAAAATTTGTTTTAACATTTGTAACTCTTTAATATCGGGATTTAAGTGACCACAATAAATTTTAGTTATTGACTCATTATCTATTTCTTCAGCTATATCTTTTAAAATTCTTTTAAAACCTCGCTCTTTTTTATAAACCTTAGCTTCAGGATGGACATGCTTAATTAATAGTTTTAACATCATTAATTTTCCAACTAATAATTGGGCAACATTTACTCGCCCACTCATTTTTAAATATTCAAAATTTCCAGGAATAATATAAGTTGTTATTTTAGACGTTAAATTATTTAAATGTTGCACAATTTCTTCCATACTTTTTTCTTGTTCAATCATTAATAACGCTTCTTCACAAAAATATACTTCACTTATAGCAAAAGAATTGGTATGAACAATATGAATTTTTTCACTATTTTCTTCTAGCATTTTTTGAGCCAACTTGGCATTTTGATGTGTTCCTGAAAGAGCCATATCAGGTGTTAAAACAATAATTTGTTCAAACTCTTTTAACGCCGCTTGATAAACCTTTATTATATCTCCCGTTGCTGGTTGGGAAGTTTTAGGAATTTGTTTTACTTTTTCTACTTCTTTTGCTAATCTTTCTATGGTTTTATTAGTCCAAACTTTTCCTTTTAGTTCAACATTAAGTTTGATTTCTTTAACCAACTTTGAATCTTTTGTTTTGTCTGTTTTTAAAGCTGAATTGAATGTTATTATTCCTATCTTTTTCATTTTTTTCCTTATCTATTTTAATTATTTTCTAATTCTTTAATAACTTTTTGAGCTATTTCATAGTCTTCATAATAATCAAAAAGTTTAAATTCATTAAACCCTGATTGTTCTTTTCCAAAAAAATTACCATTACCTCTTATTTTTAAATCTTTATTTGCTAAAGTAAATCCATCTTCATATTCTTTTAACATTTGTAATCTTTCTTTTGATAAACTATTATTTGACTTATCATACAATAAACAGTAACTTTGTAAAGCACTTCTTCCTACTCTTCCTCGTAATTGATGTAATTGAGCTAAACCATATCTTTCAGCATTAACAATCATCATTACTGTTGCATTTTCTACATCTACTCCTACTTCAATTACAGTTGTTGCTATAAGTATATTATACTCTTTATTTTTAAACTTTTCCATAATTTTATCTTTGTCTTGACTTTTCATAGCACCATGCAATAATCCAATTGGATATTTACCTTGATAATATTCGGTAAAATTCTCATATAAAGTTTGCACATTTTCTAAACCTTGAATTTCTGTTTCTTCAATTGTCGGAGCAATAATATAAACTTGATGGCCTAATCTTAGTTGGTTTTCTAAGATTTGTAACATTTTTTTACGACTTTGTTTATTGTATACTTCTGTAATAATTTTTTTACGATTTTGTGGCTTAGTTTCAATAAATTCTACATCCATAACCCCAAACATACTTTGAGCTAATGTTCTTGGAATTGGTGTTGCTGATAAATATAAATATTCTCCAAATAAGGTTTTATCTATCAATTTATTACGTTGTTCAACTCCAAAACGATGTTGTTCATCAATAATTGCTAATGCTAAATTTTTAAATACTACATCTTCTTGAATTATTGCATGTGTTCCAATTAAAACTTTTGTATAACCTACTAAAATATTATCTTTTATTTTATTCTTTTCTCGTTTAGTTTTAGCAGAAGTTAATAATTCAATTTTATAATCGTAAGCTTCTAAAAACATTTGGTAATTATTATATAACTGTTTAGCCAAAACTTCGGTTGGTGCCATAATAGCTACTTGATAGCCACCATTTATTAACAATAATGAAATGATTATTGAAACTATTGTTTTTCCACTTCCAACATCTCCTAAAACTAGTGTTTGCATTTTTTGCTCTGTTAATAATTTGTTAATTAAATTATTCAAAACTTTTTCTTGATCTTGTGTTAAAGTAAATGGTAAATCATATAAGAATTTTTGGTAAACATTAGTATTAATAATTTTTTGGTATTCTTTATTATGTAAATTAGAAGTTTGTTTTAACTTTTGTAATTTTTGATAATAAGTTAAAAACTCTTGATATTTTAAATATTGTTTAGCTTCATTTAGTTTTTCATAGCTTTGTGGATTATGGATTTGTTGTAGTGCTTGTTGATAAGACTTATTAGTTATTTCTTTAATAGCTTTTAAAATTAATTGCTGAATCTTTAAATTAGATACTTTATTAACTTTCGAATAAATGGGGATTATTCGATGCTTTGCAAATTTTGCACTACTTAACTCTTGTTGAGCTTTGATTTGAACTTTAGTTTGCACAATTTGATTTTTAAGTTTATCATATTTACCACTAACTTCCACATAATTTCCTTCATTTAAAGTAAAACGTAAGTGTCTTTGATTCCAAGCAACAATTTTATATTCCATTGTCCCATCATTCACAAAATAAGTTGTGATCAATAACTTAGCACGTGGGCGAAATTCCATAATATCTTTAGTGATCATCCCACTAATTATTACATTAGCTTTATCAACTAATTCATTAGCAGCATAAATGTCATAATTTATAGGATAAAAGGTCACTAAATCAGTAAAAGTAGTAATACCTTTCTTATTTAGATGACCTATTGTTTTTTCGCCAATTCCTTTAATATCTGTTAATTCCATTTTACTCTTTAATAGCCGATATTAAATAACTGTATACTGGTTGATTTGTTTGATATGTTTGAATTTCTAAAAAGGGACTTTCTTCTTCTAATTCTTCTGTAATTTCTGTTATTAAATTTTCTTTTCCATCAATTCCAATTAAAACATTTATAATTTCAATCGTATCTAATGCCAAATCCTTCATAATAGTATTTAGTGCTTCTTTTTCTTCTTTAACCGCTTTAATAATCTTCCCCTCTTTCATTACTAAATAATCATCTTTAGTAATTTTCAGACCATCAATAACCGTATCACGAATCGCATATGTTATTTCATAATTTATCGTTTTAGCAATTGCTTCTTGAGCTAATATTATATTTTCTTGAATTGACCCTTGAGGATTATAAGCTATTAAGCATTCTAAGCCTTGCGTCATATTTTTAGTTTTAATAATTTCTATATTTTTATCTTCTATTAATGCTTTGGCTGCTTCACTTGCCATTATAATATTTGAGTTATTAGGAAAAACTAAAACATTTTTAGCATGCGTTGCTTTGATAGCTTTAATTATATCTTCAGTCGAAGGATTTAATGTTTGACCTCCAACAATTACTTCAACATCTTGAATTTCTTGATAAAGTTCAGCCATTTCTTTAGAAGGAGCAACAATAACAATCCCATTTTCTTTTTCTTCTATTTTTCCATTAGCTTCTTCTGCTTGAACTCGCATATTTTCACTTTTAATATGGATGAATTCCCCTAATTCTAACCCGTAATTAAATACTTTAATTGGCTCTTCTGTATGAACATGAGTTTTTAAAATTCCGTCATCTTGAATTGCGACAATTGAATCTCCAAAAGTTTCTAATTTTGCTCGTACTTCTTCAATTGTTACTTCTTTTTTTAAATTTATTAACATCTCTGTACAATAACCAAACTTGATATCGTCAATATTTAACGGATGTTCTTCTGTTTGTAAAAAAGTTTCAAAATTAGTATGATTATCTATTTTTAATTCTTCCCCGTGTAATGAAGCTTGCATTCCTTTGAAAATCTCCATTAAACCTGCTCCTCCACTATCTACAACACCAACTTCTTTTAAAACAGGTAATAAATTGGGAGTATTATCTAAAGAAGCTAATCCACATTCAATTAATTTATCAAAATATTCCTCAAAATCATTCTTATTATAACTAAATTCTGCTAAATCTTTAATAACTGTTAAAATTGTTCCTTCTACAGCTTTTATTACGGAATTATATGCTCTTTGACGACCTTTTTTCAAAGCACGTTGAAAATCTTTTACTTCGATCGCTTCACAATCTTTAAACCCTTCAGCTAATCCTCTAAAAAATTGTGATAAAATTACCCCTGAATTACCACGAGCTCCTAATAACATTCCTTTAGACACTGCTAAGGCAATATCTTCAATTTTGGTAAATTCTTTTGTAGATAAAGGTTTAATCCCCCCTTGAATTGTCATATTCATATTTGTACCAGTATCACCATCAGGAACTGGAAAAACATTTAAGGCGTTTATTCTTTCCTTTTGTTGAGCTAATGATTCTGCTCCGTATAACATCATTTCAATATATTTTTTAGCTACTAATTTCTCCATGTAATTCCTTCCTATAATAAATCTTGAATATAAATTTCAATATTTGTTACATTCAAACCGTATTTTTTATATAAAGAGTATTTAAGAACTTTTTTTATTTCTTCTTCAATTTTTAAATAATCTATTTCTTTACTTAAGCCTAGTCCTAATTCAATATATATTTCATTTTTATTTATTTGATATATTTTAATTTTTCCACTGGGTAAATTTAAAATACTTCTTAAAATTCTAATTATTCCTGGTTTTTGAAAATAAATTATTCCTGGTACCATTTTTAATTGTTCTTCAATAAATATTATTATTTCTTCACTATCATAAAATACAATACCTTCTTGTCTTTGAACTTGCATAGTATCTCCTAAAAGTCTTTATCAATATAATAACATTTTTATAGTCTTGTTTGTAAAAATTATAAAAAAAGTTAACTATAATAGTTAACTTTTCTTTTATTTATTAGTTTAAGAAATCTTTAAATCCTTTTCCTACTTTAAATCTTGCTGATTTACTTTCTTTAATTTGAATTTTTTCTCCAGTTGCTGGATTAACTCCTGTTCTTGCTTTATTTAATTTTGGTTCAAAGTTTCCAAATCCAATTAATTGAATTTTTTCACCTTTGTTTATTTCTTCTTTAATTACATCCATTGTAGCTTCAATTGAAGATTGAGCTTCTTTTTTTGATAATCCTGTTTTTTCTGAAATTGCTACTATTAATTCTTGTTTATTCATTTTACTCCTTTTATAATATCATTTTTACAAAATATAGTATAACATTTTTTTATAATATCACAACATATTTTTCCTTTTTTTAATTTTTTTCTTATTTAATATTCATCAGATTTAATAATTTTGTACAAATTAATACGAGCTTTAACATAAAATACAAATTTAACTACTATACAAATTATTAAAAGTATTCTAAAAATTAATACTACAAATACCATTGAAAATAATGATCCTATTAACATTGATATAATTAAAAATAATATAAATATGACAATAGCAATATAAATAACTAGTGATAAAATATTACATGTCTTAAAAGATTTTAAATATTCTACTTCAATATTTTCAAATTTTTCTAAATTTAAATCTTTATAACCTACTAAAATAATAATATTTCTTATTAAGCTATAAACTACATAAATCATTAAACATATTATTAATGCTATAAAAAATAGTATTAAAACAATAAATTTAATTAATGGTATATGTAATAAAATAGATAAAGAGACCAATGTTATCATACTGATTAATACAATCCAAGCTTGAATTCGTAATATTCTGTATATTGTACTTACTTCATTTAAATCTTTAACTTTTTTATCAAAATAAATTAAATCTCCTAATAGTGTTAAACATAATATTCTTTTTATAATATCCATAAATTCCTCCCCCTTGGTATTATAGCATATAAAATTTAAAAAAACTAAAGTTTTTAAATTGAACTAGTAAAAGTTTTCTATAAAATTAAATAAAAATGAAAAAGAGATCTCGGATTTATAACATTGCTAAAAAGAAATTAGAAATATTTAAAGAAAAAATTAAAAAAGCTATTACAAGTTTTATAGATAGTAATAGTGAAGACTTTATTAAATCGATAGTTTGTCCTAGAAAAATACAAGATAAGCTTATGAAGTAATTACTAATTCATTTATGAAAACAGAATTTGGTGGAATGGCTGGTGTCAAAAAAGTACCAGAAGTTGTAAAACGACATTTTCCTAATTCCTAATGATGATATTCAAATATATATACTATATACTGACAAACTTAAGGAATACGATATTTGTTAAATAATAAAAAAGTTACTAGAAACAGCAACATATATAGATATACTTTATTATTTTAAAATCATCTAATAAAATTATGATACAACAAAATTCTTTGAAAGATAAATTCTTCTTCTAAATTTTATTTTTACAAAAAATATTTACTATCATCTAAACTTTTAGTCTCTTTTTAAAGGAATATTATAATTTGTAAAACAAGTAACACAAACAACAATATTAATAATAAAATTTCCCATTTTCTATTTGGATTTTTTTTACTTTTTACATTATTTTTGCTTTCAATAATGTTTTGTATTTCCTTTGTTCCTTGTGTTACTTCATGTTCTTCAGAAGTTAAAATAATCTCATTAGATTTTAATTTTTTTATTATTATTTCTAATTCAGAAATCTTTTCACTTAATTCACCAATTACTTTATTTTTCTCTAATTTTATATGAAAATTTTCTTTTTTCACTTTAGTCAATTTTTCTTTTAACATTTGATTTTCTAATTCTAATTTTGTAATTTTTTTATTTGCGGTTTTATAAAACCTTGCTAATAAGTGTTTAGAGTCCATAAAATTCCTTATATAATGTAATTATTTACTAACTATATTATATACTTTTTTTCATATTTTGTTAGATTTTTTACTAATTTTTAGTCTTTTTAAGATATATTCCAAAACTATTTGGTCCAAAATGGGTGGCAACTACTGGTGGAGCATCTTGAACTACTTCATAATTTATTTTTTTCTTTTTAAATAACTTAATTAATTCTTTTTCTTCTAATGATGAAAGTGCTATTTTAGTAAAAAATATTTTTTCTACCTGCTCTATATCTTGGAAAATATGAATCTCAATATATTTTAATACTGATTTTAAACCTCGACCTTTGTAAGGAAAATAAGGTTTTTTATATGGTTCCATACAAACAATCGGTCTTATTTTTAATAAGCCAATTAATAAGGCTTGTGATCCTGATACTCGACCTGATAATTTTAAAAATTTTTCATCAGTTGGAAAAGCATAAGTAACATTGTTAACAATCGCTAATTCTTTAGCAATTTCTGATGCTTTTAATTGATCTTTTAATTCAATAATTCGTTCTACAATATCTATTTCTGCCAAAGCAATACATGAAGACTCAATAATAAATACTTTTTCTTCTTCTTTATTAAGCTCTTTAACTGCACTTATAACGCCTTGATAAGTCCCCGATAATTCTCGATTAGGAACAATAAATATTAGTTGTTCATATTCTTGTAAACGCTTCTTTAAAGCTTCAGTAATTTCTAAAAATGAAGGTTGAGAAGTTTTAGGAATTTCTCTTTTTTCACTAATTAACTCAAATAATCTTTTTTGTGTTAAACTACTATTTAAATATTGTTCATCTTCAAAATTAATACTAAATTGAATATCCTGATGAATTATTTTACTTTCTAACATTTTTTGTGAATAAGGTACTGACCCTGTTATTATAATTCCTAATGGTTGCATTTTTCTCCTTTAAATTTAGTTTGATATTCAAACTTTTATAAAGATTATAGCACATTTTCACTTTTTAAAGGATTTTTTATGCGTAAAATTAAAATAATAACTACAAAACTTAATAATTCTGCTACAAAATAAGCACTCCACAATCCTACTTCTTGAAAGAAATACGTTAAAACAACAGTAACTAAAATTATCATAATAATATTACGCATAATTCCTAATATTAAAGATAATTTTCCTCGACCTATTGCCGTTAAATAAGCTACTAGTGTTTGATTAAGCCCAAAAACTAAAACTACTAAAAAATAAATTGTACTATAATTTAATAAATAAGTTTGATCATTAATATTATTTACCCCTAACATTATTAATAATGGATTTTTGATTAAATTAATAACTAGATATGAAATTATACCAATAACAAACGATAACTTAAGAGCTGAATTACGATATTTAATAATATTATAATAATTTTTTTTACCATATTCTACAGAAATCAAAGGATTTATCGAGTCTGATAAAGAAAAGAAAATAATTAATTGAGTCATTAAAATATTATTTAAAACATAGACATATGATGGAGCAACTTCATAAATAAAAATACTTAATAAAGTAATATTTAACAATTGTGTTAACGAAGCCGCTATATCATATATTCCATCTGATAAACCATTTATAACAATTTTACTAAATAATTTTTTATCAAATTTAAAAAATTTTACTTTTAAATTTGTCTTCTCTTTTTTAAAACTATAAACTATATAAAGAAATTGGAAAATATAAGATAAAGCAGAAGCTAAGGCAATTCCTAACATTGATAAATTTAAAACAACAGCAAATAAATAATTAAAAATAACATCGGTAATCAATGCTATTTCTGCTTGATAAATTAACACTTTACTATTTCCTTTTAATCTTTGAATAAAGCCTAAAGAAATAGCTAAATATAAAAATATATAAGCAGGTAATAAAATAAATAAATACTGTTGGAAATATTTTAAAACTCCAACATTATCAATTTTCTGTAAAATTATTGGATAAAATAATAATAATAATAATAAAACAATAATACTAATAAAAATTGTTCCATAAATAACTAAATGAGAAAAAATTTTATTACTTTCTTCAGGAGCTTTTTTCCCTATAGCATGTCCTAAATAAGTATTACCACCAATTGTTAAGGCAAATATAAAGGCACTACAAATTAATAAAATTGGTAAAACTAAACCAACTGCTGTTTGACCTTCAAGTCCAAATAAATTACCTACAAATGCTCCATCAATAAGATTAATCAAAATAAATGTTGAATTAGATAATAATGTTGGAATAAATATCTTAAAAATATCTTTCATGATTCCATCCTTTATCAAACATTATAGCATAAATAATAACCAATCAAAAAAAGAATAAAAAAAACTGACTTAAATTAAGTCAGTTTAGTCTGTTACATTATTTCCTGTATTATTTCCATAGATATCATTTATATATGTATTTTCGCTGTATTCATTAATAATTGTAGAATTTAATTTTGTTTCATCTGTACCAAAAGTATCATTATATTTTGGTATAGAAGATTCATTAATTCCTATTTCATCATTTTCATAATTTTCAAAATTTTTAAATTCTTTTTCTTGAGGATCATAGTATGTTATACTTTCAACAGAACTAGTATATCCTACAATATCACCCTTTCCTGTAGATATTGTTTTTTTATCCATTCCGCCAGGTAATAGTGCTTTATCATTCGATTCTCCTATAGTCTCTCCTGCATTAAATGAATTTAAAAGTACTTTACTTTCAATTTTTGTCAGCCCTATATTATATAAGTAAATTGATCCTTCTCCCATTGTATCACCAACGCTAATCACACCAAAACTGTTTCGTACATATACTGCTGCTAATGTAGTGTTAAATAATTTAAACAACACTTAATCAATAAAATTTTCTGTATCAGAATCATTATATCAAGAAAAAGTATTATTTATTAAATAATCATCAAAACG
>JBKDZV010000065.1:0-2795 GCA_047971455.1 Mycoplasmatales bacterium
AACTAAATACAGTATTGTATTTGGATTTTTAATGTTAGTAGCTTTTTTTGAAGTTGTAAGTTTTCCATTTATAATATTACAAACGACATTCACTTTATATAGGAATGTTATATGGATACTATTAATACTGTTTTATTTGAGTATCTTTAAAATTTGTGACTTTAATAGACAATCTTTAAAAGGTTGGTTAAGCACTTTTAATAAGATGAAAATTATGGTTTATATAATAGGAAGTATAGTGGGAGTATATGTAGCAGTAATTTCAATGAATTTATTCGATAGTTGGTTGTACATTCCAATGATATTACATCCTATTCAAACCAATACCATGATTTATAATACAACAGCACTGCATACCTTTGATGGATATTATAGATTATTATCATTTATAACATATTATTCAGGTAAAGATGTATTAACTAACTATATATTTTTAATGATCTTTTATAAATTTTTTGAAGTGATAATGTTGCTTAATTGTTTTGGATTTATTATAGAACAAATATTTCCTAAAAAAGAAAAATTTGTCGTACTTTTGATGAGTATCGGCTTGATTTGGCAAATAATTTATGTTTTACCTGTTACTCTGAGCATAGAATTATTAAGTGATTTATATAAAATGGGACCTACAGGATCAATTTTTTTACATGGCTTTATTATTCCATTTTTATTTATTTATTTATTTAAAGAATATAAATCGAATAAATTATTGTTATTAATCTTGTTATCCGGTGTGGGGTTCTCTTCTTCTTTAATTTTTATTTATCCATTATGTATTGTACTGTATTTAGGACGGAAAATTTTTATTGATAAAAGATCTGAACTAAAAGATTATACGATGAAAATACTTATGTTTTTAATCCCAGTATATATATATATTGAATATGAGATAATAGGAAGAGTTAGAGATTTAACTAATAATAATTTAATAAAAGAAAGTATAATAATATTAGTCATTTTTTTAATAATTGCTTTAATCTTATATGGAATATCAAAATTAATAGAATATATAGAGTCCAAAAAAATAGTCAAATGTAATATTGTGAAAAATATCTTTAAATTATCGTTAATAGTATATATATTACCAATAATTATAGGAGTAATTTTAAATTATAATATTATTATAGAAATGATTTTAATCTTATTAGGTAAAACTAGTGATATTAACTATGAAGAAATTTTTCAGTTAGGTATTTATTCTATTTTATATATTATTGGTCTAGGTGTAGTATATAAAAATAAAAATAATAAACAAAGTAGAAGATTATTACTTTTACATATTATAACAATAGTATTTATTGGAAATTATTTAGTTTATGGAACATTAGGATATGTAATAGGAGAAGTAGTCTTTCATCGAATTATGATTTTATCATCTGGTTATATTTTTATTATCATAGGAATTATATTTATTAAAGATATAATTTTTACTAAAGAATATAAAATTAATAACTTAGTTATTAATAGTAAAAGAAATATTTATTTAATAACAATAATAATGTTAATTATCAATTTACATTTAAATTCTTGGTATGAAAAGGAATTTTATAAATTTGATGAGCCATTTATTGAATATAAATTAGGTAATGAAGATGTTTTAGAATTACTTAATTTTGATTTTCAAACTCCTTATATTGAGATACCGCAAGAAGATATAGAAGATAGAGGAGTAAGTTCGATTTATCAAATATTTGAATTAAATACTAATTTAATTTATACTAAAGAATGTCAAAGCAATTGTTATAAAATAGAAGATAAAGAAGAACAAAATAACGAAAATAATAATATAGTTTATGAAACTACAAATTATGTTGTAAAATATGTTATATAATAAAAAGTAATAGGAGATAATATGGGATTGATAATTATCATGATTTTATTTTTTTTGTTAGAATTAAGTGGATATTTAATAACAAAAAAATTTAATTTACAAACTAAATATAGTATTGTATTTGGATTTTTATTAATAATAGCTTTTTTTGAAGTAGTAAGTTTTCCTTTGATAGTCTTGCAAATAACATTTACTTTATATTGTTATTTTGTTTGGCCACTATTAATAGGTTTTTATCTAATTTTATTTAAGTTATTAAAATTTAATAAAAAAGTAATTAAAGAATGGTTAAATACATTTACTAAGACTAAATTATTGGTTTATTTTGTAGGGCTTTTAGTCGGACTTTATGTTGGCATGATTGCCACTAGTATCAATGATAGTATTTTGTACTTGCCAATGGTATTACATCCCTTACAGACTAACTCTTTAACATATTCTTTTGGGAATGTTCATGTTTTTGATGGTTATTATAAATTTTTATCTTTTATAACATATTATGCTAGTACTGGGATAAATTCGAGTTATATATTTTTAACAACTTTTTATAAAGCTTTGGAAGTGGTTGTAATAATAAATAGCTTTGCTTTTATAGCCGAACAAGTATTTAGTAAAAGAGAAAAAACAGTTTTTTTAATAATGGTTATTGGATTAATTTGTGAATGCTATTATCTGTTACCTAATTCAGTGTCAACAGATTTTTTATCAGAGCTATATTATAGTTCACCTAATGGGTTAGCTTTATTAGAAGTGATAATTATTCCATTTTTATTTATTTACTTGTATAAAGGTTACAAGTCTAACAAATTTTTACTATTATTACTATTAGCAGGACTAGGGATGACTTCTTCCATGACTTATGTATACTTAATTTTCTTACCTAATTATCTATGATATGAAGTATTTATTAATAAAAAATATCAAGTACGGGACTTTTTAGGTAAAATAATGATGTTATTATTAC
>JBKDZV010000066.1:0-2263 GCA_047971455.1 Mycoplasmatales bacterium
ACTAAATATTTTAATTCTTCTTTTTAATTAATATTTTCACAACTTTTAATTGCTCCTAAATTTTAATTAAGAAAAAGATTTTTATATTACTAAACTTACTTTTTTCATAATATGTTAGATATTTATTACATAGAAATAGGGATAGCACTTATCCCTATAACCTTGATAGCACTATCCCCTATTTTATTTTTATATTATTGATATCATTTGCCCATATATTTTAAGACTTTTACAGACTATTTATTTTTTATTTAAACCCTAATGTTTTAGGACTTCGTTTGAGCTTTGCGAAAACTTATATGTAGTCCCTTATCCTGTTGTAAGATTTTTAGAATAAATTTCATAAATACTAGCTAACTTTTTTAGAGTAGCCCGTTATAATTATAGTAGGAACTAAAATATACGAATAAAACTTGTGTAGAAAATACAAAAAGACATTAAAAAAAACATTAGTACTTATAGAAATACCAATGCTCTTTATAGTGTTTTTATATTAATTATTTGTAATAATTTTTATATGAAATCACAATATAGCTCTTCATTTTAAAAATATATTTATTTGATGCTCTAATATCTACCATATAGTGTTACTAACCTTTCTACTTTAATTCATCAATAACCCTTTTCATTAAACATCCAAAATAATAAAAAAAGCCATTAGAATTAACTAATGGTAAAATCCTAACTGACGTTTGATTTTCTCCAGCACCGCTATAACTATGTACCTACATATACATATTAATATATCATAAAATTCTTTACATAAATATTTATTATAAATTTTATTTGTTTGTTTTCATCTCCTAACTATTAAAAAACTATTAGCTAGGCTAATGGGAAACTTTAACTCATCTTAACATTTTAAAATCTTATTATGGTTTCATTTTATATAAGTACTCAAACAGCTATCATTTTTAAATTATGCTAAATTTTTAAAAGAATTTTTAAAATTTATTTTACTAGTAATAATATAACTTTGTTAAGTTCTTTTTTCAACTCCAATTTATTTCTGATAAGAGTATTTAAAAATTTAACAATTTTATCACTTTTCTCACTTGGCTCTCCTATAAATATTTTATTTAATCCAGTATTATTTAAACCCACCATTGTGGTTCCTGTTGATAATAATGTTTTTTGTTTTTTAAAATCTTCACTTAATAAAAAACCTACTACATGATCTAGATATTCCGATGTAAAATTAAAAAACCCAGTTGATACTACATAACTAAACATATCATCAATATACAAAATTTTATTTTCACCATTTAACTTAGATATAATTATACTATTTTTTATAGGTGTTAAATTTGCTCTACTTGGTCTATTATCTATTATATTTTGTTCCTTTGTTGTATCCATAGTAAATTCTCCAACTGCATTAGTAGCTAAATAATTTTCTTGACCAGAATATTTATTAGCATACAACTCTATATATTCACTAAAACCTACTCTTACATTATCTAAACACTCATATTTCTTAGATAAAGTTTTCTTAACTTCTTCAATCTGTTTATCTAAATTATTTATCGCCTCTTCAATAGGTTTGATAATGTCTATTATTTCTTGTTGTTGTTTTAAAGAGGGTAAATTTAGTTTTATAGTTTTAATATCAGATGAATTTATTGAAGGAAATGTTGAACCAGATGTAAGATTTTTTTTTATCATTTTTTTGTTATTTTCTAACCAATAATATAAAAATTCTCTTTTTAATATATCATATGGCTCAATGCATGCAACTCCTTGATTAAATGAAGCATTTGTTAAAGGGATAAATGGTTCTATATATCTTACCATTGATAAAAGGAGACTATTACTAGTTGTTAATGGTTGATTGTTATTATCAACAGCATATTTAGTAATCTTTTTACAATTATGAGATTTTTTAGATAGATTTTCACCATTATACCAAGATATTTCACCATTATACCAATATTTATTATTTCCAGTAGAAGGAGTTTTACCAATTCTAATGCTCGCTATATCTCCAAGTCTATAAATTGCCATTATCAAACCTCCTTACTATTTTTTAAAAAGTTTATCAAATAAAGAAACAGAAGTTTTATTGTAAACTTTATTATATATCTTTTTCTTTGGCTTTAAACTTCCTGATAGTTTACTTCCATAGATAGGATTTATTTGTTTTTTTGCTTTTCTTTTCGCAGTTGCTGGTGTCATCCCAAAAGTTGCTTTCCATAATTGATTTTTAGCTCTTCTTTTGTAATTAGTTTTTCTTATACCAAATTTCATAACGCTCCTAATGAAT
>JBKDZV010000067.1:0-2010 GCA_047971455.1 Mycoplasmatales bacterium
CTAAATATGTTAATATTTCTCTTAAATAAGATATTGGTTTTTTATACCATTTTAAATTTTCTTTATATCCCTTTATATACGTCATTTTATCAAATTCTTTTAGTATTAATATTGGTACAATATATGTTATTGCTATTAATAATAAACCTATTATAGTACTACTTATTATATAAATATAATACATTTTTTCTCCTTTCTTTGATATTATTAATATCATTACATTTTTTAATAAATATTATTCACATATATTATTACCTAGGTTATCAATCTAATTGTTCTTACTATTATCAAATTTCAAATTTTTTGTTTAACTATTCTAACCCTCTATCTTTCATTTCTTCTTCCCATACTTTATCTATTGCTTCTATTGCCTCTTCTTTCATTATTTTTTCTATCTTATTATTAGCTAAACTATTATAATCTCCATAAGGATTATTTTTTTCATACTCTTCTTGTTTTTGTTCAGAATCATATATATAAAATTCCTCATTATTTTCAATAGTTACTACCGACTCTCTAATATACTCATAACAGTCAAGATAGTCAATAGAAATACTTCCCATATCTACACTTAGTTTAATATCACTATAACCAAAAAAGTCTTTTATTTTATTATTTTGAATAGGTACACAAAAGTTAACAATGTCACCATTTATTTCATATTCATTTGAATTATAAGTATAACCTAGTTCACTTATATCATCCATAAAATATTGGGGATATCCAAATATATATTGTTTTTTATCATAAGTATTATATTCTAAATAGTTTTTTTTTCTAGACATAACATCAACTAACTTCTCTTTTTGTTCCTCATAAGGTTTTAAATTATCAGAATATTGTGAATAATTATACACAAAAGAAATTGCTGCTACAATTGTTAAAATTATAGGTATTATACTCACTAAAAATGTCTTTAAAACTAATTTTCTACTATTTTTTAATTCTTTAATACTAATTAAAATTCTACTATTAAACATCCAATTTGTTAATAATGTTATCAATACTCCAAACATTAAAACTTCCAGCACCCAAATTATATACGGTACGAACATTGAACTTCCAATATCTACAGTAAATGCTTCTATATTATTTTTAAATATATCATATTTAATAAACGATATTATAAAATTCATAATTATAGATATTATAATGATTAAAAATATTGCTTTATGTATATTTAGATAATTAATTAAAACAAATTTACTTTCTTCCCATTCTTTTTCTGTATTATTTATTTGTAAATAACTTCTTATATATTCTTTTTTTCTTGAACTTGATAATATTGCTTTAACCCACTCTTCTTTCTTCTCACCTTCTACTTTAAATTCACTATAGTCTTCTTTTAATTGTTTGTTTTCTACTTTAATTATATTTATTAGTTGTTTCACTATCAAAATTATGTAACAAGGAATTATAATAAACAATTCTATAATATACATTACCTCAAAAGTTCCTCGTATAAGATAAAATTCTAAATAATATAATAATTCATGTATACCAAAAGCTAAGAAAATAGTTACTCCTATTCCTACTAACGGTGTTACAAACATAACTCTAAATACTTCTTTAAACTGTTTCTTCTTAAATGGATTTACTACTACAAATATTAGAATTAATATTAAAGAAAATGTTAATACTAAATATGTTAATATTTCTCTTAAATAATATATTGGTTTTTTATACCATTTTAAATTTTCTTTATATCCCTTTATATACGTTATTTTATCAAATTCTCTTAGTATTAATATTGGTACAATATATGTTATTGCTATTAATAATAATCCTATTATAGTACTACTTATTATATAAATATAATACATTTTTTCTCCTTTCTTTGATATTATTAATAGTATTACATTTTTTAATAAATATTATTCACATATATTATTACCTAGGTTATCAATCTAATTGTTCTTACTATTATCAAATTTCAAATTTTTTGTTTAACTATTCTAACCCTCTATCTTTCATTTCTTCTTCCCATACTTTATCTATTGCTTCTATTGC
>JBKDZV010000068.1:0-2457 GCA_047971455.1 Mycoplasmatales bacterium
ACTAGGTTGGGACAGTACAGATAAAGAAAATGATACAGGAGTAGATTGGACAGCTCCTTGGAGTAAAAATACTTTAACTTGTTATCCTCATGTAATGACAACAAAACAAGATGGAACATATGTAGGTGGTCAAGAAGATGAGTGTGAGGAAATAATAAATCTTAAAACTTTACCATTAGAAATAGTGGATTATAAAATTGATGCAATGAACTTAGATTTAATACTTCATTATCAAGCAACAACTAAAGTAACAGAAACAGAAGTTCAAACTTTAGCCCAAAATATTAAGATTAAAATTCAAGGTTTATTTGGTAAAACTGTTAAATATGATACTGATCAAATAAAAGTAGATACTGATAAGCAAACTATAACTTTTGTAAACAATAATAATCTTAAACAAGATACTGAGTATAAAATATCATTTGGAGAGGAAACATTAATAATTCATACTCCAAAACAAGAAGTAATTGATGGAACTGTTTATGCCGTAGTAGGAGATGGAGTAAACACTAATACAGATGTTAATAATGTTATAAATAGTGATGTTTCAACACCAGCTACAGCTAAGCCTTCAATTATTGATGAAGATAAAAATGCTTATGGAATATATGAATTAGAAAGTATTGGTTATAATTCTGACTTATGGTCTAAAGCTGATTTAACATTAACAAAATATGATCATATAATAAGGCCAGAGAATGGAAAATACATAATAGCAGGAAATATTGATGCTAGTCCAACAAAAGCTAATACTATTGCAGAAAATAAAGGAGGATTTGGAACCAATGGTTATAGTTCATCATTAACCAAAGGTGATATTAATGATATAATAGATGAATTAAAGGACCGAGTAATTTTAAAAAACTCTAAAATTAAAATAACTAATTTATATGTTAAAGATTAAATTATTATAATTAAAAAGATAAAATATTATATTTTATCTTTTTTTATTTATTTTATAATGAGGACAACGAATATTTTCTATAAAATTGAATAAAAAATAAAAAAGATATTTTATCGTATAAGATTAATGAGAATAAATTAGTAATATTTAAAGAAAAAATTAAAAAAAAATAATAAGTTTTATAGATAGAAATAGTAAAATTTTATTAAATCAATAATTTATCTTGGAGAAGTATAAGAGAAAATTATTGAAGTAATTACTAACTTATTTATAAAAATAGAATTTAAAATATTTATGGGTTATATTCCATATGAACATGGATAAATTTTTAAAAATAATTATTGAGATATTAATTTAATAATACTTAAAGATAGGAATATGAATTTTTTCTATCTATTGTGAGTAAATATCAGACTAGAAGTGAGGAGCTAACATCTCATTACTTGAACTATTTAAATCAGGTTTATTTAATAAAGAAGTAATTAATATTAAAAAGAGTAGAGGAATTTAAAACTAGACAATTAAAGAAGAGTATTTTGCTAGATATTACATACCTACCTATTAAAATAGATGGTAAATATAAAAAATAAGTATTATATTTAATCTGAGGAATAGTCAAATCTGGTTATTAAGAAATATTAGGATATACATAGGTTGGAGTGTATTTATTAGATGATTTAAAAACTAGAAGTTTAATACATAGGTATTTTTGTAATGGCTGGTGTAAAAGGAGTGCCAGAAGTTGGAAAACAACAATTTTTTAGCAATGATATGCAAATATGTACAGTACATGTAGTGAGAAGTTTGATGAATAAGATAGCAGTTAAGGATAAAGAAGAAGTAATATCAAAACTTAAAAATCTTTTTATAAATAGCTCATAAAAAAGTATTTCTAAATGAAAAAGCTTTAGAAAAAATATTAGTTGCTATAATAATTGAACTTAATAGTTCAACCACTCTAAATGCAAATGGTATAGAAATATATTTAAAGTTGCAAAGTTAAAATATTAAATAGTAAATAATAAAAAAGGTAATTTTTGTTGTGTCAAAAAGGTTTGCTAGAAATAGTGTGAAGATGGTTATACTTTATTAGTTCAAAACTATCTAAGAAAATTATGATACAATAAAAATATTTGAAAGAAAGTTGTTTCTTCCGAATTTTACTTTTTATAGAAAATATTTGCTATTGTTTTACTTTTTGTTATAATATTAAGTAACTTTAGGCTAATCTTGTTTTAACAAAAACAAAAATAAACATAAATAAATTTAGCAAAAGTTTAAACATTAATGAAGAATGATAAAAGGAGAAAAATATGAATAAATTACCAAAATGTCCTGAATGTAAAGAAGACTATACATATGAAGATGCAGGAAAGTTTATTTGTCCAATGTGTAGTTATGAATGGCAAGAAGAAGAATTAATTACTGAAATTAAAGATGTTAATGGCAATGTGTTACAAGATGGAGATAGTGTAACAGTAGTTAAAGATTTAAAGGTTAAAGGTGCTAGTGGGAGTATTAAAATAGGAACAAAAGTAAAAAATATTCGTTTA
>JBKDZV010000069.1:0-3461 GCA_047971455.1 Mycoplasmatales bacterium
CCTATGATAGGAAGTCCTTTTTTTATTTAATTGTTAATTACATTATACTATATTTCAAAAAATTAAACTATTTTATTTTCAAAATATACTTCTTATATCTATAAATAAAATAAAGTAAAGATAAATGAAATATTATTAAAAAGAAAAATCCAAGAAGCACATTAATACTAACATAACTACGCATTACATGTATAAGATCAGCTACAGTCAATAAAACAAAAAAAGAAACATACAAATATAAACCATAAATTATATACCATACTTTTTTATTATTTATAGTTATACTTAAAATAATTGTTATTAAAATATATAATATGCTTAAAATTATACAGTATTTTAGTGCATATTTAGTATAATTAATTAAATACTGTTCTAATGCTGAAGTAATTACAAACCCACCAACCACAAGATAATTGAGAAATATATATATCAAAAAAGAAAAAATAGCTATAATTCCTTTCATATTATCACCTACCTTTTAGAAGGATTATGTATCTCTTCTAAGTTTTTTATCTGCTTACTATCGGGATTATGATAAGTTCTATCTGTATGCAGCAATATCTCGTCTGAATCTTCTTCACCATTTCCTGCATTCATAACTTCTCCTGCCTCTCCTCCCAAGATACGATTAGCACCTTTTGCATGATAAATCATTTCTTGAGCAAAAGCATATGAACTACTATCTGCCGTACTTTCTTTTAATGTTTTAAAGAGTAAAGATGGATAAAATTATTATTTATGATAAATCTCATAATCTTAAAACTATTATTCCTAAAAATATAGTAACTATTGATACATTTTATTTTTATAAAAATTTTTAGAAAGTTCTTTTTTATTTAATTGTTAACTACATTATACTATAGATTTAAAAAACAATCTTTACTACTAACATAAATATTTTATTTATTATTTATTTTTTTATTAATTCCATCTTTTATTAATTTATCTTGTAATACTTTTGTCACTTCTATACTCTCTGCTGTCATATATCCTTTATGCAAAACCTCACCTATATCTTCATTATTAAACATAATTCCTTTATTACCTCCAAATACATTGCCAAGCGGGTATACATTTGACTTATATTCATAATACTCTTTTCCAACTATAATAAATCTATCTATTATCATATATGCATATTCACTTAACTTATCATTTCTTGTTTCGTCTTTAAGTCTTACAACCGTTCCCATTGGGTATATATATTCTTCCATTTTTAATCCTTTCTAATCCGTCACTATTTCTGAATCTATAAAATCATTATTATCTTTCTCATATTCACTAAATTTTACTTTTTTATATATCTTAGTTCTTCTAAAATTGTTACCTTCTATTATTTGATCTGGCACTTCCCTTTTATATGGAGTTAATCTTATTGTATCTAAAAACTTCATTACTGGACTACTTTCTAAGTCCTGCTTACTTCTTCCATCTCTAAATATTGCAAAGTTTGCCATCTCTAAATTATTGTTCCTAAATTCTGTATTTGTTAAATCTAAATTAGTTATATTAGCTTCTGTAAAATTATTTTCTTTCACTACAGAAAACATCATACTTGCATCAAATATATCGCTTTCTTTAAAACTATTACCCCTTAGTGTACAATTCAAAAAACCTGACTTCTCCATATCTGCTTGATCAAATGTACAGTTTACTATCTCACTATCTTCAAACTGTATTCCGAATATATTTGATGCTGTAAAATCACATCCTACTACCTTACAATTCTTAACTACCATACTTTCCATACTTGAATAGGCAAATGATATACCCTCAAGTGTCATGTCTATAAATTCTGGATTAGTCATAGTACCTTGTTCAAAATCTTTAGCATCTTCCATGTTAGTTTCAAACTCATACTCTTTTCCATCAAACTCTAAACTCTTCTTAAATATCTCATTACCTTTTACATCCACATGAACTCCTTCAGAATAATATAGCATATCTATTGGAAAGTATTTAAGTCCTTTAAACTTAGAATAATCAAGTCCTTTCATTTTAACAATTGCAGCTGTTTCATAAGCAAAAGACCCTTCATATCCTCCTGGTTTTCTACTATCCATAAAGGGATATCTTTTTGTATTCTTATACCAGTCATTTTTCATAAACTCTAATATCATGTCTTCTGCTTTTTCTTTATCCTCTTCTTTTATAATATCAACAAGCTTAGGATAGTAGTTAGTTACCATAATTTCATCACTTGCTTCGCAACCAATCATAGAATTTAAAAGAGTATCTAAAAGAATATCTCTTCCTTTTATTTTATGAATTAATTTCTCCATTCCCTTTACATCTTCTTTATCATATCCATCTAGTAAATATCCCACTGACAACTCCCTTAAATAGTCAGCATAATTTATCCCAATTATAAATATATCTTTGGATGTTCTATTTATTCCAGGGTTCTTTCTTTCATAAGTTCTTTCATCCCCTTCACATTTAATAGCATAATAGATAACCTCTTTAATATCATCTAGTGGCTTATCCATTATATACCATTTAAGGGCACGGTTCTAGAGTGAACTCCCTCTTCGTTCCATAAATTTAATCTTATCTATATATTCTTCTTTTGGAACTCCTTTGTTTTTCATTTTAAAATATTCTTTAGCATTTATAAAAGCCTTATCATTTTCAGATTCTCTAATACTTTCCTGTAGCTGTTCATAAGTATATTTTGTATCTTTCATATATTTCCTTTCAATTCTTTTACTTTTTCTACATTCACATTTTCATCTAACCAAATTTTTAATTGCATAGTCTGTTTAATATTATCCTCATTATCCAACCCTAAATGTAATATTTGTTCTATATCTTCATGATTGAATCTTATGAGATTATCCAGTATTATCTCTACAGGAAACTTCGTTCCTATATAATCGCTATACTGGTTCCCATTATTAAAAATCGTACATCTTGAAACTATTAAAATAAATTCATCATAAAACTTTACTACACTTCCTACAGGTAAAAGATAATTATTATTATTCTTCAACTTTTTTTCTAATTTTCTTTGTAAGTATTATCTTTCTTACATCTTTTTTATAGGTTTCTTCTAATTCATTATTATACCCCCTAAATATTACATCTTGTACTTGTTCATGATTTAGTAATATAGTCTTCCATCATTATTATCTGCAGGATATGGCATTATTTCATACTCCTTCCAATAATTTCAATATAATCTAGAACACTTTTTTGTATGTTATTTTTTTAGTTTCTTATAATATATTTTATATATACCACTAATCATTGAACTATACTCATCTAATTCTCTATATCCTATTTCATATTCATGACTATTATTGACAATTATAATATTTTTTAAAAATTTCAAAAATAAATATATAGTAATAATAAAACCATTAAATGAATATAAAATAAGTATTCCTAAACAAAAAAATAAAAAGAATGATATACTAAATGGAAATGTAAATAAAATAAATAAAATAATAACGATAATA
>JBKDZV010000070.1:0-2332 GCA_047971455.1 Mycoplasmatales bacterium
TATTAACCTTTTCGATAGTTATTTCATCATAACAAAAGTAACTTTTATCATTATTTATCTCTTTATTTGTTAAATAAATATTTTTTTTAGGTATATATATTATTTTTTTTTCTTTATATTTTTCAATTTCTTGTAAAAATACTTTTAATGATAAATATGTATGAGGAACATAGTTTTTTATCTCTTTTATATTTATAATTTTGTTTAAAAATAAAGGTTCTAATAAATTATCTACTTCTGTAATAAATACTACTGTTGGATCTAATTTCTCACCTATATAAAGTTTTTCTCCTAGATCAATATTATTTTTAAGTATTTTATTTATTTCTTTACTAATAATATTATCATTTTTAATTATTAGATTTTCTTCTCTAAATAAGTCATTAATTTTATGATATAAAATATTATTTATTTTCTTATTATTATTATAAAATTTTTCTACATACTCTTGTCCACGTTCATTTATTCCTGATATCATATATATGTTTTTATCTTTAATTTTTTGTTCGTATATATCGGATGATGGACAAATAAGAACTATATTTTTAAAATTTAAATTTGTTTCTGTTATTTTTAAGACAGTATTACACATTTCAAAAATACCTACTATTGTAATTGTTTGATTTAAACTTAAGTCTTTAATATAATTGTTTATACTTTCTACAATATTTTCAATATCAATAGATTGATACTTATTTATTTCTATATAAATACTATTATTTTTTATATCTTCTATAAATTTAAACTCTTCACTATTAACATCTTTATCAACTAAGACAATACAAATATTATTTTCATTACTATTTATATATTTCACAATATCCTTTCTAAAACATTAATTAAGATATATTTCCCCTTTCTTTATTTTGAGAATGTATCACTGTAATTGATTTTTTGGTTTTGTCACTCAAAACATTTTTAATTATATCTGAATTTTTTCTTACATATTCTCCATGGTTTAAAATATTATAATCTATATACAAATAAATATTATAATACTCCTGATTAAGCATTAAATACGATATTAATTTATTTTGTTCTTCATACTGCCAATCATTTATTCCTGTAATTATAAATATATCTTTTGTATTACTTACTTCCTTAGAAATAGAAAAAATATAGTCTTCATATTTTTTAAAATATGTTTCTGAATCTTTATTATTCATCTGTTTATAATATTTACGTACATCAATAATTGGAATTGCTGCATATATTTTATTTATACAATAACTTTGAAGACCAATATTTAAAGCAGCAAAACCTCCTTTTGATGAACCATATATAGAAAGTATAGAATAATTCCTATTTTTATAAAAAGTTTCAATATACTCTAAAATAATTGAATCAATTTTTCTATTCCCTGATTTTAAATACCAGCCATATCTATTGTTAAAAAAATCTTCAATTATTAGAATACTTTTAGATAATGACTTTACTAATTTATAACCTGCATACTTTTTAGGATTAATTTTTTTTTCATCAAGACCATTCATAGGTAATAAGTATATAAGAAGTTCTTTAGAATCACTATGTTTTATGTATAGTCCTTCTATATCTATATTTTTATATCTTTCCTTTATTTGAATTTCAACCATTTTAAAATACTTCCTAGTTTATTAGCAACCTTTATACTTTTTCTATTTTGATACATCTTAACATATCCTTCAAGTTCTTTTATATAACTGTTTTGATTTGTACCTTTACTTTTTATAACTTTTTCTGTATTATTTCCTTTTTTATCATATATATATTCATTTATTAAATTAATGTTATCTTGACTGGTTTCTAGTACTGAGTTTAAATCAAAGTAATATACTTTGTTAGTATTTAAATTTATATTTGAATAAAACTCATAAATATACATACTAGATGTATATACTGTTACATTTTTATTATTTGCTAATATTTCAGTGACTTTACCTATATCATTACTATATTTTTTCATTTGACTCCCATGTATTTTCTTTAACTATATTTTTAATTAATCTTGTATAATAAACAAATCAAAAGGAATATTAATAACTTCATATTTTTCAATTAAAAATTTTGATACATATTCAAAATTACTATATTTAAACTTAGTTTGATTTGTTGCTTCCATATATTCTATTATAAATTTCACTGGTATAACGCATGTTTCTTTTTTTAAACAGCTTGCATTATGTCTATAATGTAAACTGTTATAATTTTGAACTATATTCTTTTCTAGGATAAAGTTCATTTCTTTGTTTTCATATTGTGAAAAAGTTACATACTCTATATTCAAAAAATCATTAATATCATATATTTTATTTTTAAGTATTTTTAACATTATTATTTCCTTTTCTATAAA
>JBKDZV010000071.1:0-4350 GCA_047971455.1 Mycoplasmatales bacterium
AAATTATAAAAGATTTCTCATTTGAAATTAATGCTGGAGAAATGGTAGCAATATCAGGACCAAGTGGAAAAGGTAAGTCAAGTTTATTATACACAATAGGTATGCTTCATAATGACTATAAAGGAAAATTTACTATACTAGGTAATGTTAATCCAAAGATAGATAGTAAAATAGGTAATAAGTTATTGAAAGAAGATATCTCTTTTGTATTTCAAAATTATGCTTTAATAGATAATAAAACTGTAAGGCAAAATTTAAAAATAGCTCAGAAAATATCTAAAAATAATATAGACATAGTTGAGGCTTTAAAAACTGTTGGTTTGAGTGATAAAATAGATGCAAAAATAGTGGAACTTAGTGGTGGAGAACAACAAAGAGTAGCTCTTGCTAGAGTACTTATAAAGGACAGTAAAATAATACTTGCTGATGAACCAACAGGATCATTAGATGAGAATAATAGAAATATGGTTTTAAAAATTTTTGCTTTATTACAAAAAAGAAATATAACAATATTAATAGTTACACATGATAACTATATAAAAGGTATATGTGATAGGGTTATTGAATTATGATAATATAAAAATAGTAGAGCAAAAGTGTAGAATAACTTATAATATACACGTACATATGTTGTTCTTTTAAGTTGTAGTAAGAAATAATGAAAATAATTTAGCTTTGGATAGCGACGGAACTGTAACTGAAACTGGAGAGGATATTGCAAACCAATCTAGTGATGATATGACTGATGAAGAAAGGCAAGAAGTAGAAGATTCTTGTAATCCTGAAGAAGATGAAGGTAATGGGACAGAATCTAATTAGAAATCAAAAAAAAGTAGTTAAGAGTAAATATATTTATAATAAATTAAGGAACAAAATTAATAATCTAATTTTGTTCCTTAATAATGTTTATAAATTTAGTATAATCTTTTTTAGAAATTTGATTAGTATAAAATAACTTTTGAAATTTAATAACGTCTTTTTGAGATAATGATTTGATTGATACTATACATTTAAAATGATATTTCTTATTTTTATAAGTTATAGTTTTATTATTCATAATAATACTCCTAGATTTTTTATTTTATATATGACTTGCTTAATTTATAAAAGAATGCTAAAATATATTTATAAATATTTAAGTCAAGTATGATTAACTTACTCTGCCTAGATATTGTTGTAATTTTGGGAGTGATTTGTAGTTAGCAGTTATATTAGTAAATAATACAAGATTTGGAACGATTGCTATAACGGATAATAATATAGTATCTGGAGGTGCTAAAACAGGCGATGAAGTAGAAGAAAATTCTTATATTGAAGATGTTTCTTCAAAAGGAGGAGAGTTTTTAGTTAATATGGAATCTAATCCTGAATATTTAGTTTCTATGTATGAAGAAATAGAGTCAGTAGATAAGCAGGTTCCATATCATGTTATATTACCTGATGGAAGTGAAGAAGAAATATGGACTATTGGACCGGGAATTACAAGTGATACAGAGCAAGGATGTTATGATAGAGTAAATGCTTCCTTAGGATATGAAGGAGATGAAAGGAAAAATCCTCCAGAAACATACACATTAGATGAACTAAATGAAGCAGCAGCTGTTATAATGTCAGAAGAATATGCGTCTAAAATAAATACACAAATAAGTGAGTATAATAAAATGCATAATCCACAAATTCAACCATTAACACAATATCAATTTGATTGTATAGTACAATTTTATTGGCAATGTGGACCTGGATCAACTGAATATTACACAGAATTTTATGATGTTGTAGAAGAAGTTCAAATAGATATAGAAAATGAAAGTTTAGAAATAGCTTGTCAAAAAATGGAAAATATATTTTCTTATTATGGGGTAGTTCCAGCAAATCGTTGTAAGCAAGCAGCTGAGTTATTTGTTTATGGAGATTATGAAATATGAAATTGAAAAATATAATAATGTTAATATTTGTAATAATTATGATATTATTAATACTGTATTTGTGGAAAAATCATAATAAATATATATATAATATTGAAGAATTAAAATATTATAATGTATATAATGAAGAAAAGTATCCTGAAAAAAATGCATTAGTATCTTCAAAAACAATAACTTTAATGAATAAGGAAATTGTAAAATTTGAAAATAAATATAATGTTTCAGAATTAAGAGTAGATAAAAAAAATTCAAAAGAATTGGAGAATATATCACTTTATAAGAAGTTGCAAAAAGTAGTAATAGCATGTCCTAATATGAATTACGATAACATACAAACAGATAAATTAATTAACTTAAAAAAGTTGAACTTATTGTATTGTTCAGATTTAATAGACTTGAAATTTACATCACAGCTAATTAATTTAGAAGTTCTTGATATTTCATCAGAAAATGAAAATCTTAAAATTGGAAATATGAGTGGATTAGAACAGCTAGTTAATCTAAAGGAACTTTATTTACCAAGTAACAATATTTTAAAAATAGAATCTTTGGAAAATTTAAGAAATTTAAAAATTTTATATTTACCAGGTAATAAAATTAAAGAAATTAAAAATGTAGATAATTTAATTAATCTAAGAAAGCTAGATCTAAGTAATAATAATATTTTAAAAATAGAAGGTTTAAATAATTTAAGTAAATTAGAAGAGTTAAATTTGCATTCTAATAATATTTCAAAAATAGAAGGTTTAAGCAATTTAGATAATTTAAAATCATTATATTTATTTGACAATCCTATAGTTAGATTAGAATCAATTGAAGAGTTAAAATCAATTGAAAAAATATATATAGATACAGAAAATTTAGAATCTATAACAAGGGAAAGTTATAATTATATAATAAAAAATAATGTTAAATTATATAGAAATAATTTAGAGTATCAGTATTTTGAAGAAGTAAATATTCAGGATTTAGACATTGAAATAATATAATTGTGATATTAAAATACAAAGTTAATTATATTTATAGGGGATATCTTATTATTTAAAGGCGAAAATACAATTTTACTGTAGAATAAATTAGGTACTATACTAATAACAATAATACAAATATTATAAATGAGCAAAATAATAGTGTGGAAAGTTTGTTGATGGAACAACCTTTAAAATTGATTTATGTTTAATAGATGAAAGTATAAATCAACATTATAATGCGAATATAAAAGAAGCGATTATATCTTCAATAAGTGAACAAGTTGATATAATTTTGTATAATTTCCAAGATGTTTTTCCTAATATAGATTCGTGTATGGAGATTCTATAAGTAAAATAATAGGATAGAGAAATTAAAGCAATTTGTATTGTTTATAATTTAAGTGACAATTTTTATATAGAAAATTGTTAAAATATAAATAAAGATAGTATTATGAAACGATATGAAGAAGAATTTAAACGATAGTTCCAAAAAATAAAGAAGGTGAATCAATTACTAGTTTATCAAAGTAATTTAATATAGGTGTGTCAACTGTTCATAAATGGGTCAAAATATGTAGGGATAGCAAATCATTTAAGGAAGTTGATCAACTAACAGAAGAACAAAAAGAAATTAAGAAGTTAAAAAAAGAACTTAAAGATAAAAATATGGAACTTGATATTTTAAAGCAAGCAGCACTGATAATAGAACAAAAGCATTAATTATCAGTGCTAATTTCCATAAGTATCCAATTTCTAAAATGTGTAGGCTATTAAATATTTCAAGACAAACATACTACAGACTAAAGGAATATAAAAATAGGCAAAGTAAAATCCAAAAATCATATGCAGAAATAGATAAGTTAGTGGTACAAAAATTTTATTCAAATTATAAAAGATATGAAGCTGATAAAATATCAATAGTACTGAATAAGCAAGGACCTAATATATCAAAGTATAAAGTTCTTAAGTCAATGAAAAGACAAGGGTTACTATGTCTTTATAATAAATTGAAAAAGTATAAGAAATATGATTATAATAAAGCAGATATACCAAACATTGTGAATAGGAAATTTAATCAACCAGCTATAATTACAAGTGATTTAACCTATATAAGGCTAGGTAACAGATTTTACTATTTATGTTTTATAGTTGATAGTAAAACACGAGAAATAATATCATATTCATTCATACTAAATAGTAATAGAAATATTAAATTAGGTAAATATAGTGTATTTCATGCAAATAGAGGAAGTGAGTTTGTAAACTTTGATGTTGGTAATGTTTTAAAATACAATAATATAACAAGATTTTTATCAGCGTCTGTCCATCCATATAATAATACAGTAAGTAAGAATATATTTAACTTATTTAAAAGATAGATAGACTATAGTAAATATGATAATATTTTATTATTTAAAAATAAAGTTAATAAATATGTATGCTGTTACAACAAT
>JBKDZV010000072.1:0-24449 GCA_047971455.1 Mycoplasmatales bacterium
ACCTTTTGGAATTGGTATTGCTTATTTTATTAGAAAATCTATTTTTAGTAAACAAGAACAAGAAAATATCAAAATTGCTTTACCTTTAGGCTTTTGTATGATAACTGAAGGAGTAATACCGATTGCTGCTAAAGATCCACTGCGTGTTATTTTAGCAACAACAACAGGGGCGATAGTTACTGGAGCAATCATTATGGTAGCAGGTGTTCAGAGTCCAGTACCTTCAGGAGGAATGTTTATTGTTCCAGCTATTATCAAGCCGTTATGGTTTTTAATTGCTTTAGGTGCGGGAAGTTTAGTCACGGGAATAATTTTAGCGTTTATTAAAAAACCAGCTACCGATGAAGAAAAAACCGAAGAAAATGAACCAGAAGAAAAAATAGACTTATCATCTATAAAAATGGAGGAATTATAATGTTAATAAATATGAATGAAATGTTAAAAATAGCAAAAGAGGAAAAATTTGGTGTACCAGCATTTAATATTGGTAGTGAAGTAATGTTAAAAGGAGTTATGCAAGAATGTGAAGCCCAAAATGCTCCAGTTATTTTAGCGATTCATCCAAGTGAATTAGATTTTTTTGGTGATGATTTTGCTAAAATGTGCGTAAGTGTAGCTAAAAGTTCTAAATTACCAATAGTTGTTCATCTAGATCATGGTGGAAGTATTAAAGATGTAGTTCGAGCAATAAGTTGTGGCTTTAGTTCGGTAATGATTGATGCTTCATTACATTCTTTAGAAGAAAATATTAGCATAAGTAAAGAAATTGTTAAAATTTGTCAAGAAAATAATATATCAGTAGAAGGAGAAATTGGAACAATTGGTAATAATGATGGTTCATTTGAAGGAACAACAAGAAATATAATTTATACTGATCCAAAGGATGTTATTAAATTTGTTAATGAAACTGGTGTTGATACTTTAGCGGTTGCAATTGGAACAGCTCATGGGTTATACCCTAAAAATATGGAACCTAAGTTACGTTTAGATATTTTAGAAGAAATTGTTAAAATTGCAACAGTTCCGTTAGTTTTACATGGTGGTAGTGGTAATAAAGATGAAGAAATTCATAAAGCAGTAAAAATTGGTGTCCAAAAAGTAAATATTTCTAGCGATTATAAATCAGTGTTGTATAAATGTAGTAAAAAAATGTTAGATGAAAATCCAGGAATGATGGAGCCTAACGAAATTTATCCTTCATGTATCGTTGAATTTAGAAAAGTTATTAAGCATAAATTAGAACTTTTAGAAGCGGTTAATCAAGCAGATAAATATGAATTTTAAACTACTAACTAAAAATAATAATTGAGTTAAAAAAGAAGATATTATTAAATTTAATAATATCTTTTTTAATATTTATACTTATAATATATAGTTTATGGCTATTAATATTACTTCATTTAAAGGTTTTATTTTGATAATTTTAATAGTAAAACAAACAAAACTTTAAGTTGTATCTTTTTTGAAAATATTTTCATTTTTATTTGAATTTTGTTAAAATTTAACTAGGAGGTAATATGAAAAAACATGTAGGAATAATCGGAGCAGGTATTATCGGAGGTCTGATTGCTGATCGTTTATTACACTATGATATTCAAGCAACTATTATTGAAAAAAATATTGATGGTGGTTTAGAACAATCAATGTCTTCATCAGCAATTGTCCATAGCGGAATTGATCCCAAAGATGGAACATTAAAGGCGAAGTTAAATCAAGAAGGAAATGAAATGATGGCTGAATTGTGTAAAGAGTTAGAAGTACGTTTCCGTAAAACTGGAGCGTATATGTGTGCTAAAAATGAAGCCGAAGAAGAAACTTTAAATTATTATTTAGCACAAGCTCAAAAAAGAAATATTTCAGCCTATCTTGTAACTAAAGAGGAATTACAAAAGATAGAACCTAATGTTAGTGATAAAATTACAAAAGCGTTAGCTATGCCTACTACAGGAGTAATTTATCCAATGGAAATTATTACGGCTGCTTTACAAAGATCAATTGCCAATGGTCTTGATGCGCATTTTGAAACAGAAGTTTTAAAAATTAATTTTGTCAATGATAAGTTTGAAGTTATAACTGATAAAGCAGAATTTAAGTTTGATTATTTAATTAATTGTGCGGGAATGTTTAGTGATGAAATAGCGAGAATGGTGGATAAAGAATTTCCAATTTATCATAAACCTAAACGAGGAGAGTATTTAATTCAAGATAATAAAAATCCAATTGTAAATTCGATAATTTATCAAGTACCAACAGAAAATGGTAAAGGAGTATTAGCTGTTCCAACCGTTCATCGTAATGTGTTATTAGGACCTAATGGGGTTATGCAAGATGATCGTACGGATGATTCAACACATCAAACAGATTTAAAATATGTACAAGATAATTTAAAAAATATTTTAAAATTTATTCCTGATGATATTGTTAGAACCTATGCTGGACTTCGTTCAACAGGAAATAATAATGACTTTTATATTGAATATAGTAAAATCAGTAAAAAAATGATTAATCTAGCTTGTATTGATTCTCCAGGTTTTGCTTCATCTCCAGCAATTGCCAAACAAGTAGTTACAATGTTAGAAGCTATTTTACAAGAAGAAGGATTTTCTTTAAATGAACGAGTGGATTATAATAAAAAGTGTCCACATTATGAAAAAATGATTCGAGCAACACTTCAAGAACAACAAGCCAGAATTAAAAAAAATTCTGATTATGGAGAAATGGTTTGTCGGACTGAATTAGTAACTAAAGGGGAGATTATTGCTTCAATTAAACATCTTCATGGAGCTCGTGATTTAAGTGGTGTTAAATTTAGAACTAAAGCCATGACTGGAACTTGTCAAGGTGCTTGTTGTGAAATTGAAACGATTAAAATTATTGCCGAAGAATTAAATCTTGACCTAAGTCAAATAAAAAGAAGAGGAAGAGATACATTTATTATAAGGGGTGCTCATGAAAAATAAATATGATTTAATGATAATTGGTGGTGGTCCAGCTGGAATGTCTTTAGCAATTGAAGCTGCACGTAATGATGTTGGTTCAATCTTATTAGTGGAGGCTAATGAGAGTTTAGGAGGAACTTTAAGTCCTTATATGTATGATAGTTTTGCCTTAAATAACACTACAGAAGCTAAAGTTTTAGAAGATTTAGTAACTAAAGTAGCTAAGTTTACGAATATTGAAGTAGTTGTAAAAAGTTATGCGATTGAACTGGATAAAGATATTGAAACTGGTTATCGCTGTGCCTTAATAACAAATAAAGCTGGCTGTGATTATACTTATGCTAAAGCAATTGTTTTAGCAACTGGTAATTATGAAAAACATAACAGTGCAATTAGTTTACCTGGTAAAAGAGTTAATGGAATACATACATCTGGAATGGCTCAGCGTTATTTAAATAATTTTCAGGCAGTAATGGGTAAAAAAACTTTAATTGTTGGTAGTGAAAATATTGGATTAATAACTGCTAAAAAATTAATTGAAGCTGGAGTAGAAGTTGTCGGAATTACTGAATCAGAGTCTTATTTAAAGTCTACTATTGTTGATGCTCAAGAATATTTAGCTGAACTTAAGATTCCACTTTATCAATCACATATTGTAATAGGTTCAGCAGGTAAAGGTAATTTAGAAACAGTAACACTTGCTAAAGTTGATGAAAATTCTGAAATTATTCCAAATACAGAGAAAGTGATTGAGGCTGATACTTTATTTTTAGCAGTTGGTTATTTACCAAATAATGAACTTATGGTAAGAACTAAGTTAGAATTAGATAAAAATACAAATAGTGCTAAAGTAAATTCAATATACCAAACTTCATTATCCGGAATTTTTGTCTGTGGTAATGGGTTACATGTTATAAATGAATTAGATAAAATTATGGATGAGGCAAAATTAGTTGCTAATTTTGTTATACAATATGTTAAAGATTTTGATATTAGTGTATTACAAGAAGCAAAAGGTCAAGAAATTCAAAATCTACCAGCAACAGGAATAAAATATATTGTTCCTCAAATATTAGATTATGATACTTTAGAAGATAAGACTAAATTATTTATTAAAGTAAAACAGCCAGTTAAAGGAGCTAAAATTATCATAAAAGCTTCAGGAAAAGAAATTTATACAACGTCAACTATGGATGTATCGCCTATTATTATTCAAGAAATAGAGCTTGACAAAAATTTATTAACTAATGATATAACTGACTTAGAATTTTCAATTGAATAATTTTTAAAAATAATTAAATGTTTAATAATAAGATAAAAAGACCTTATTTTAGTTATTTGTTACAGGCTAACAATTAACATAAAAGAGGTCTTTTATTTAGTTATATTTTGCAAAGCTAATTTAAATTATTATAATTTTTAAGAAAATAAAACTGTTAATAATAATTTTACTATTCTCTAAAAAAAATAAAGTGGTATCTACTAAGATTATTAATAAATCATACATAAGAACTCCTTTTAATAATTATTTTTATACTATAATTATAGTAATTAAATCTGAAATAGTACTTAAGGAATATTCTTAATTTTAAAACATTTATGAGTAAAAATTAAGTAATTGTTAAGTAAAGTTTAATTATTAATAAAGAATAAATTAAAATAAAATTTTTTTAAAGATTTAGTTTTCTTTAATAATATTACACACATAAAATAAAATGTGCGGAATATTTGACAAAAGATATTTTATGTAATATAATATTATTGTGTAAATAAAGGGAGGATTAATATATGGAATTAAAAAATTTAAATAAGTTTGCAATAAACTTAACTGAACAAGCAAGAAATAATAAAATAGATCCGATTATTGGACGAGAAGAAGAAATAAAAAATGTAATTCGAATTTTAGCTCGTAAAACTAAGAATAATCCGATTTTATTAGGAGAACCAGGAGTGGGTAAAACTGCAATAGTTGAAGGTTTAGCATTAAAGATTATTCAAAATAATATACCAAAACAATTAAAAGATAAAGAAGTATATGCTTTAGATTTAGGTGCTTTAGTAGCGGGAGCTAAGTTTCAAGGAGAATTTGAAGAACGTTTAAAAGGTCTAATGGAAGAAGTTAAACAAAACAATGATAAAGTTATTTTATTTATTGATGAAATTCACATGATTATTGGAATAGGTAAAACTTCAGGAGCAATGGATGGTGCTAATTTATTAAAACCAATGTTAGCACGTGGCGAATTAAATTGTATTGGTGCTACAACTTTAGGTGAATTTAAAGAAAATATTGAAAAAGATGCTGCTTTTGAAAGACGTTTTCAACGAGTGTTAGTAAAAGAACCTTCAATTACAGAAGCTGTAAATATTTTACGAGGAATTAAAGAGAATTTAGAAGTATATCATGGAATTCAAATTGAAGATGAGGCTATTTTAACGGCTGTTAAAGCTTCAGATCGTTATATTAGTGAGCGTTTTTTACCAGACAAGGCCATTGATTTAATTGATGAAGCAGCCGCTAATATCAATGTTAAATTAGGTTCAGAACCTGAAGAGTTAGCCAAATTAACTACTAAAATAACTAGCTTAGAAATTGAAAAAAAAGCTTTAAAAGGGACAAAGAAAAATAAAGAACGTTATGAACAAGTAAAAGAAGAATTAACAAAAATTAAAGTATTAGAAAAGGAATTAAAAGATAAATGGGAAGTTCAAAAATCTCAAATAAATCAAGAGCAAGAATTAAAACGAGAATTACAAAGTAAAGCTAATGATTTAATCATTGCTAAGCAAAATTTAGAATATGAAAAAGCAGCCACTTTGGAATATTCAACTATACCTAAATTGAAGGAAAAATTACAAAACTTTACTAAAGATAATCAAGAAAAATTAGTTAATGATATTTTAACGCCAGCTGATATTTATTTAGTAATCTCTCGCTTAACTAATATTCCAGTACAAAATTTAAAAGCTGATACTAAAGAAAAACTATTACATTTAGAAAGTAATTTGACTAAAAAAGTGTTAGGACAAAATAAAGCAACTCAAGAAATAGCTAATGCGGTAATTCGAAATCAAGTAAACATTTCTGATCCCAATAAACCAATAGGAACCTTTTTATTTTTAGGACCAACAGGTGTTGGGAAAACTGAAATAGCTAAAGCTTTATCATATGAGTTATTTGATTCTTTAAAAAATATGTTTCGTATTGATATGAGTGAATATATGGAAAAACATGCAGTTTCTCGTTTAATTGGTTCACCACCTGGTTATATTGGATTTGAGTCGGGAGGAACTTTAACTGAATATGTAAGAACTAATCCTTACAGTGTAATTTTATTTGATGAAATTGAAAAGGCTCATCCTGATGTTTTAAATATTTTATTACAAATTTTAGATGAAGGGCATATAACTGATGCTAAAGGAAAGACTATAAATTTCAAAAATACAATAATTGTTATGACTTCTAATATTGGTTCAGACTTAATTTTACAAAATCCAATGATAACATTAGAACAGTTAGAAGATAAATTAATGGGACATTTAAAACCCGAATTAATTAATCGGATTGATACAATAATTAAATTTAATCCAATTAATAAAACGATGTATAAAGAAATTACTAAAAAATTACTTAAAGAGTTACAAGTAAGATTACAAGATAACGAAATAAGTTTAACTTATGATAAAGAATTATTAGACTATATTTATGAAGTTTCATATAAAGAACAATTTGGAGCTCGCCCAATCAAAAGATTTATTCAAAGTCAAATTGAAAATCAAATTGCTTTATTTATTTTAAAAAACCCAAAACAAGCACTAAGAATTATGATTGAGAATGATAAAATTCAAATAAATTAATAAATAAAAAAACTATTATAATCAACAAACTTAAGTTGTTATAATAGTTTTTTTTTAAATACAATTGACATTTAGAAAATAAAGTGTTATTATTTTTATAGTACTACACATTACATAGTACTATATGAAATGTAATTATTTAGGAGTTTAAATGAAAAAAAAGTATTTAAAAAAAATCAAAGGACTAAGCTTTTTAATTTCCTTAATTATCTTAATTATTTCTAGTATAATCTTAATAACTGGCTTAATATCTAATGTGAGCTCTTATAGCGTATCTTTGAATAAAGATAAATTTGTACCTAAAATAGAAATTGGGAAGTTATCTGCTAAAGTTCAAGTAAAAGAAGATTTGAGTAAAATAAATACCATTAAAATTGAAGGTGCTGTACCAAATGTAGTAACTTTAAAAATCAAAGATAAACAACCAAGTAATAATCTTAGTACAAGTTTTTTTGGATCATATGAAATTCAAAATAAAGTTTTAATTATAACAAGAGAAAAATCGTTACAAGAAAATTTTATTACAAATAACAATTTAGATTTAATAATATCTTTAACTGCTGATTTACCTGACATAACTAATACTAGTAATTATGCGGTAGAAGGAATAGTGGATACCGAAGGATATATTAATATTTTAGATCCTTTAATTAATAGTGGAAATAAAATTAAAATAGAAGATTATATTAAAAATTTACAAACAGGTTTAATTCAAGAAGATAAGATAAACGATAAGTTGACTAGTGCTATTACGAGTAATAAAATTTATTTAGAAAAGAAAAAAGATAACTCTGTGGACACTGAGTCTTTTGAGTCTTTTATATATGTAATATGTAATACTTATGATTGTAAAGAAATTAATATAACTGATCAAGAACTTAGTACTGATTTAATATATAGGAGAGATTATAATAATTATAATAATTCAAATGATTACCTATTATATGATTATACTTATTGTTATTTATTATTAGTTAATGATGGATTAGGATATGATTATAAATTAACCAACGACAAATTAATAATTAGCGATACAAACAGTAATAAATCATGGAATATAAAAATTAAAGAGGTAAAAAATGAAGACATTTACTAAATTTTTAAAAGAATTAGAAAAAAATTTATATTTTTTTTCTGAAGAAGAAATTAAACAAATATTAATGGATTATCAAGAATTATATAATGATAAAATAACAAGTGGTTTGTCTGAAGAAGATGTTATTAAGAGTTTTGATGCGCCAAAACAAATAGCTATTAATTATTCACAAGAGTTAAATATTAAAACCTCATTTTTTAAGAAAATAACAATTAAATTAAAAAAAAAAACTAAAGTATTAAGTAAAGGTCTACATAATAAAGTTAATAAATTAAGGAGAAATTTAGTTGAAGTAATTCAAAAAAAAACTAAAAAAGATAAGCAAAAACAGTTTTTTAATGGTAAAATAGCACAAAAAATATCAATATCATATATAATATATAATATATGGAAGTTAATAAAGTTATTAAAAAAACTTCTAGTTTATTCAATTAAATTAATGATTAAAATTACTAAATGGATAATAATTTTATGTTTAGTTTTAAGTATTATTGGGATAATAATTTTATATATTTTATCATTTATATTTTTAAGACTTAATGTAAATACTTTAATTTTAAGAACTTTAGAATCCTTAATTACCTTTTCATATATTACTTGTACTATTATTTGTATAAGTTTTTTATTTGGAGCTAATCGTGAATAAAGAATTTAAAAAAGGTGTAATAGAAATTTGTGTTTTACATTTCATCAAAGAAGAAGATCGCTATGGTTACCAAATAGTTCAAGAATTAGAAGAAAAGTTTAAAGTTAAAGAAAGTACAATTTATCCAATTTTAAAGCGTTTGCATAAAGATAACTTGTTAGAAACGTATTTAAGAGAATCAGATAGTGGCCCTGCAAGAAAGTATTACAAATTAACAACATCTGGTACAACTACTTTAAATACTCTAATAAGTGATTGGCATGAATTTGTTAAAATAGTTGATAATTATTTACAAACTTGATTTTAGAAATTATTAAAGATAATAAAATTCATAATTTATAGAAGACTGATTTTGATTGTAAAATAAGTTAAAAAAGACTTGAGCCATTTTTATGAAATGGATTCTAAGTCTTTTATTCTTTAAAATGGGTAAGACAATATAACATTAATAAAGCATTTAAGCCAGAAGATAATTTAAGAAAGTATATACCACCCCAAAGGAAAGTTATTAGTTTCCTTTAAGATAAAGGAAACCATATATTTTTAGAGTATATAACTATAAAAGTTGGAATAGAAATTGTTAAAATTTTTAATAAGATAAAAATACATATAATTATCATAAAATTCATTAAAATTTAGTATAATATATAAAAATAGGATAAGATTAAAATCTTATCTTTTTTAATTTAGGAGATAAATGAAATTATTATTAATAGATGGATCTAATTTAATTTTTAGAGCCTATTATGCTTCAGAAAAAAGAGATATTAGAAATAAAAATAATGAACCCGTAAATGCTGTGTATACTTTAATTTCAATGATTGATAAAATGCTTAAAGAAGAAAATCCAACACATGTTTTTATAGCATTAGATAATGGTAAATCAACTTTTAGGCATGAAATGTATGAAGAATATAAAGGAAAGCGAGTTCAAACTCCTGAACAATTAAAAGGGCAATTTCCAATTATTAAAGAATATTTTGCGGCTTTAGGAATTAGTTATGGAGCAATGGATGAATATGAAGCCGATGATTTAATTGCTACGTATGCTAAACAAGGGGCTGAGCAAGGATACGATGTTAAAGTAATTTCTGGTGATAAAGATTTATTGCAATTAGTAGATGATAAGATAACTGTTTTAACACCTAAAATGGGTTTTGCTAAAGAATGCTCGTACACTCCAAAAGTATTTGAAGAAAAATATGAATTTACTCCTAAACGTTTTATTGAATATAAAGCGTTAGTAGGTGATAGTTCTGATAATATCATAGGAATCGAAAAATTAGGTGATAAAACAGCTAAAAAATTTATTAAACAAAGTGCTAATTTAGAAGAACTTATTCAAAATGCTAAGGATTCAACTTCTAAAAGTAAAGTAATTCAAAATTTAATAGCCAATGAAACAAGAATACATACTAATTTAAAATTAGTTACATTAATTAATAATATAGAAGTTGAACAATCATTAGAAGCTTTAGCATTTAATAATTATAATGAAGCAACTTATAGTAAATTTTTAAAAGACCAAGGATTTATTAAAATATATAATGAATTTTTAAAAACGATAAATAAAGAAATAATGGAAGAAAAATTAGAATATGAAGTAATAAAAAACTTCAATATAAAACAGCATACAGGGAGTATTACAACTATTTATACTCAATCTTTAACAGAAAATTATTTAATATCAGAAAATTTAGGAATTGGTATAGTTTCAGAAAAAGGAAATTTTTATATAACATTAGCTGATATAAATGAAGAATTTAAAAGCTTTTTACAAAATGAGAGTAAAAAAGTATTTTATAATCTAAAGCAATTAATGGTAACACTTAAAGCAAATCATATTAAAGGAATAAAAACTGATGTTTATTTAGCTTTATCCTTACTAAATTCAAGTAATTATAAAAAAGATATGGCTGATATTTTTATAACTTATAATATTTATAATGTAAAATTAATAGAAGAAGTTTATAAATCTAAACACCATCCACAAAAACCACAAGACTTAATGACAATAGAAGCAGATATTATAAACAAAACTCAAGCTATTAGTCAAATTTTTGAAAAAGTAAATGAACAAATCCAAGGTGAAGGATTGGAACCAGTATTATTTGATATTGAAATTCCTCTAACAAAAGTCTTAGCAAAAGTCGAACAAAATGGAATTTACGTTAATCAACAAGAATTACAAAATTTAAAAAAAGAATATCAACAAAAAATTAAAACAAAAGAAGAAGAACTAAGTTTAATGACAGAGATAAATTTTAATTCAACTAAGCAATTAGCAGACTTATTATTTCAAACCTGGGAATTACCTAAAAAAGGTTTAAAAAAAACTACAACAGGTATTTCAACAGATATTAATAATTTAGAGAAATTAATTAATGTACTACAAGAAAATATTGAAGAGTATGAGCAAGAAATAGCTTTTATCACTAATATTTTAGAGTATCGAAAGTTAACTAAAATTCATAAAACCTATTTAACAAATATTGCAAGTTTTATTTTACAAGACCAAAGAATACATCCAATAAATCATCAATTACTAGCAGAAACCGGTCGTTTATCAGTTACTGATCCAAACATCCAAAATATGCCAATTAAGAGTAAAGAAGGACAAAAAATTAGAAACCTCTTTCAAGCCCCACAAGAAAAAGCAATAATTGCTTTAGATTATTCACAAATAGAATTACGAATAATGGCATTTTTAGCACAAGATGATAATATGTTACAAGCTTTTAATGAAGATAAAGATATTCATGAACAAACAGCTAAAAATATTTTTAATTTAACAGAAGTAACAAAAGAAAAAAGGGCTAATGCCAAAGCTATAAACTTTGGAATAATTTATGGAATGAGTGCTTATGGTTTAGCTAAACAAGTAGGAATAACAACAGAAGAAGCTAAAGATTTTATTGAGAAATATTTTGAAAAATATCCTAAAGTTTATGAATATATGGAAGAGCAAAAAAAAATAGCTTTGGAAAATGGTTTTGTCAAAACTATTTTTTCAAGAAAAAGAAAAATTGAAAATATTCACTCAAAAAATTTCCGTGAAAAAGAACATGCTCAAAGAGCAGCAATAAATACACCTATTCAAGGTTCAGCGGCAGATATTATGAAATTAGCTTTAATAAAAGTTCAAGAAATAATTGATTTAAACAACTTAGAAGCAAAAATTATTATGCAAATTCATGATGAGATTGTTTTAGAAATAAATAAAAGTCAAAGTGACAAAATTATAGGCTTTGTAAAAAAAGCAATGGAAGAGGCAATACTATTACCAGTAAAATTAAAAGTAGAAGGTTCAGTAGGACAAAGTTGGTTAGATGCCAAATAAACAATTAAAGACCTTAGAAGGTTACTTAATTAATTGTAAACCCTATAAAGAAAGCGATACAATTTTAACAATTTTAACAAACAAAGGTTTAAAAACAATTTTTGGAAGAAGTTATCGTTCACCAAAATCTAAATATCATGTTTTAAACAATTTATTTTTAAAAGTTAAAATAATAGGAGAAGATGCAAAAAACTTTAAATTGAAGGATTATGATATACTAGACTATTCACTTGTTAATAACTTTACTTATGATGAAGTAAAAAAGTTAAGTAAAATTATTAATTTAATAAAAGTTAATGAAAAAAATAATGAAAAAATCTATCAATATTTTGATTATATTTTACAAAATATTCAAGATGATAAAAATAATAACTATTTAACATGGTTTATCGTTAAACTATTAGAAGAAAATCAAATTAATATTGAATTTAAAAAATGTATTAATTGTGGTAAAAAAGAAGATATTATTACACTTTCATTATATAGTGGGGGATTAATTTGTAAAAATTGTCTAAATCATGAAAAAATTAAAAAAATTGAAGAAATAAAACAGATAAATTTAATTTTTAATGGTAAAATAAAAGATGTAGAAAAAATGTTAATTAAGCAAAATATAAAAATAGAAATAGAAGAATTACTAAATGAAAGTTTAGGATTGTATATAAAGGAGTAAAATGGCACTAAAAGCAGGTATCGTAGGCTTACCAAATGTAGGAAAGTCAACATTGTTTAATGCAATAACAAAATCAGAAATAGAAGCAGCAAATTATCCATTTGCGACAATAGAACCTAATGTGGGAATTGTCGAAGTTCCTGATAAGCGTATGGATGAAATTGTAAAGTTAATTAAACCGCAAAAGATTATTCCAACAACTTTTGAATTTACAGATATAGCTGGATTAGTAAAAGGAGCCTCAAAAGGAGAAGGCTTAGGAAATAAATTTTTGGCAAATATTCGTGAAGTAGATGCAATATGTCAAGTTATTAGATGTTTTGAAGATGATAATATTATTCATGTTAATGGACAAGTGGACCCATTGGAAGATATTAATATAATTAATATGGAATTAATTTTGTCAGACTTAGAGCAAGTATCTAAAAGAATTGAGCGTATTGGAAAAAAAGCTAAGAGTGATAAAGAGGCTAAAAAAGAAATGGATATTTTAATAAAAATTCAAACATGTTTAGAAAATGAACAAGCTGTTCGAACTTTAGAATTAGATGAAGAAGAATTAGAAACTATTAAACAGTTTAATTTATTAACTATAAAACCTTTATTATTGATTGGAAATGTATCAGAAGAAGACTTATTAAATGTTGATAATAATCATCATTATGTAAAATTACAAGAATATAGTAAGCAAAACAATATACCACTAGTATATATATGTGCTAAAATAGAAGAAGAGTTAGTAGAGTTAGAAGGAGAAGAAAAGATAGAATTTTTAAAAGATTTAGGAGTAGAAGAAGCAGGATTGGATAAATTAATAACAATGTCTTACGAGACTTTAGGGTTGGCTACATACTTTACTGCTGGAGAAAAAGAAGTACGTGCTTGGACTTTTAAAAAGGGAATGACGGCACCACAATGTGCTGGAATAATTCATACTGACTTTGAAAGAGGATTTATTCGTGCTGAAGTTATGAAATACGAAGATTTGATAGCTTACCAAAGTGAGTTAGAAGTAAAAAATGCTGGTAAAAAATTAGCACAAGGTAAAGATTATCAAGTTTTAGATGGTGACATAATTCATTTCTTATTTAATGTATAATAAAAGGAGAACTTAAATGAATAAAAAAGATAAAGAAGTAAAAGAAAATAAAAAAGACATAGAAGTAAAAGAAAATAAAAAAGATAAAGAAGTAAAAGAAGCTAAAAAAGATATAGAAGTAAAAGAAGCTAAAAAAGATAAAGAAGTAAAAGAAGCTACTAAAACTACAATAGAAAATTATAATGAAGAAAATTCTAAAAAGTTTAATCAAGATAGAAACAAATCCTCAAAAGGCAAAGCTAAAGAGTTTAAGCGAATTAGAAAATCTAAAATAAGAAAATTTTTCTTATTAACAATTTATATTTTAGTTATTTTAGTAGGATTATTAACATGGGCTAAAATCAAAGATAATGAATTGATGGATGTTAATGAACAAATGCAAATTTTTAAAGAACCGGCATATGAATTACCAATTAAAGAAGAATTAATAACACCAACCATTACTAATGAACAAGCTTCAGCTGATTATTCAGAGCAAATGATTGGTTATGTATCTATTCCAGCAATTGGTTTAAAAGTTCCAATTATGCAATCAAGCAGTGGTGAAAATGAAGATATGCAAAAAGTAATGAACCAAACAGTAGCTCATGATCCTCAAACATCTTTACCAGGAGAAGGTGGAAATATTTTATTAACTGGACATCGTGAAGAACAATTTGGTGATTTACAAAATATTGCCATAGGAGATTTAGTAATTGTTGTTATTCAAGAAAATACTTATTTATATAAAGTAAGAGAAACTAAAATTATTGATGAATCAGGAGATACTAGTTTTGATTATGTTTATGATAGTCCAGAACAAGAACAATTAACAATGTTTACTTGTTATCCTTTTAGATGGTATACAATACCTAATAAACGTTGGGTAGTAAAAGCAGATAGAATAGCAGAATATAATGAAGAAATAGATTTTAGAGATGAGGAATAATGGAGTTTTTACAAGTTAATGTTAATGATTTAACAAATGTAATGCAACAATATCATCAAATAAAAATTCAATATATAGAAGAAATAGTTTTATTTCAACTAGGTGATTTTTATGAAATCTTTTTTGAAGATGCTGTAAAAGTTTCAAAAGATTTAGAGTTGACTTTAACAGGAAAAAAAGCAGGATTAGCAGAAAGGATACCAATGTGTGGTATTCCTTTATCTGCTTTAAATAACTATGTTAAAAAGTTACTAGACTTAGATTATACTTTAGTAGTAGTTGATCAAGTTCAAAGTGAAGAATTAGGAAAAAAATTAGTAGAAAGAAAAGTAACTCAAGTAATATCTAAAGGAACTTATTTATCTGATAATAATGATAATAGTTTTATTGGGGCTTTAGTAAAAACCAAAAATTATGAATTATCATATGGAGATATTTCCACAGGAGAACTTTATACATTGATTTCTAGTGATTTTAAAGATATTCAAAGTGAAGTAATTAATCAAAATATTAAAGAAATAGTTTTTCAAAGTAATAATTTAGATAAAGAACAAGAATTTTTTGAGAAAAATAAACTAAAAATTAGAATTTTAAAAGAAAATAAAGAAAAATTAGAATTTAACATAATTACAAAAACTTCAAGTGAAAAATTATTATTAGAGCACCTAAATTATACTCAAGTAGGAGCAATTGAACATTTAAAAGAATTTCAAAAAGTTCAAATTCAAAAATATATGTTTTTATCTCACAGTACACAACAACAATTAGAATTAACAAGTACAGTTGAAGAAGCAGAATATAAAAATAGTTTGTTTTGGTTTTTAAATAATACAACAACAGCGATGGGAAAACGATTATTAAAAAAATATATTTTACACCCTTTAGTAGATAAAAAATTAATAAAATCTCGTCAATATATAGTAGAACAATTTATGCAAAAGCCAATAATTTTAGAAGAAATTATTGAACAGTTAAAAAGTATTTATGATTTTGAAAGATTAATAGGAAAAGTGATTAATAATTCTATAACGCCAAAAGAAATAGAAAAATTAAAAATATCATTGGGAATTTTACCTGGATTGTTTACTATCTTTTTAGAAGAAATTGATGGTAGTTTAGAAATAAATCCTCAAGATTTACAACCAATAAATAATTTATATATGTATTTAGATGAAGTTATTATAAATGATGCTCCAATGCAAACTAAAGAAGGAAATTTTATTAAAGCAGGTTTTGATAACAAAGTAGATGAATTAAGAGCAATTAAAAAAGATTCAAATATTTGGTTATCAAATTTTGAAGCTAAAGAAATTGAAAAAACTGGAATTAAAAATTTAAAAATAAAATATAATAAAATTTTTGGCTATTTTATTGAAGTAACAAAGTCTAATTTAGAGTTAGTACCTGATAATTATATTCGTAAACAAACTATGGCAAATTGTGAACGTTACATAACCGAAGAATTAAAAGAACAAGAAAATAAAATATTAAATGCTCATGATATGTTATTAGCTTTAGAAATGGAAATTTATACAACTGTTAAAGAAAGAATTAAAGAAGATATTTTACAGTTACAAAAAAAAGCTTTAGTAATTTCTAAGATTGATGTGTTAACAGCATTAGCAGTTAGTGCTATTAATCATAATTTTACTAAACCAGAATTTAATGAAAAAAATATTATTGAAATAAAAGGTGGAAGGCATCCAATTGTTGAAAAGCTAACTAAAAATTATATTGCTAACGATTTAGAAATGAACAAAGATAATATTGTTAAAATAATAACAGGACCAAATATGGCTGGAAAGTCAACTTATATGCGAATGTTAACTTTAGTAGCTATTTTAGGACAAATTGGTTCATTTGTTCCTGCTAAAATAGCTAATTTACCAATCTTTGATGCAATTTATACAAGAATTGGAGCTAGTGATAACTTAGCTAAAGGAAAATCAACTTTTATGGTGGAAATGTTAGAAACTTCAGAAGCTTTGAAATATGCCACTAAAAATAGTTTGTTAATTTTTGATGAATTAGGGAGAGGAACTTCAACTTATGATGGTATTGCTTTAGCACGTTCAATTATTGATAATATTGTTAATAAGCTTCAGGCTAAAACATTGTTTTCAACACATTACCATGAGTTAATTCAACTAAATGATAATTATTTACAAGTAGATTTAGTTCATGTAAAAGCAGAAGACTTAGATGGAGAGTTAAAATTTCATCACAAAGTATTACCAGGAGGAACAAATAAAAGTTATGGAATAGAAGTTGCTAAATTAGCTGGATTAGATAACACAATTATTAGTTTTGCTAAACAAGTATATGGTCAAGAATTTTCTGTTAAACCAGAAATAAATTATGAAAAAATGGTTAAAGAAGATATAGATAATAGTTTATTATTAAAGTTAATTGAAAGATTAAATATCAACGATTTAACACCAATTGAAGCATTAAATAAATTAAGCAAAATTAAGGAAGAATATGAAAAAAGTAGCAAATAAAATAATTTTAAATAAAGTTATAAAAATTTTGTTTTATTCGTTAATTTATGCAATCGGGTTGCAGTTGTTTTTACAACCTGCTAATTTATTAACGATTGGATTAGCAGGAGTAGGTCAAGTAGTAAGTGGTGTTTTAGGAATTAAGTATGGAATAGTTTATATTATTATAAATATTCCTGGAATAATAATAGGGTTAAGATATATAGGTAAGAAGTTTACGTTTTACTCACTTTTAAATATTATAACAGTATCTTTTGTTACAATATTTATACCAGTTATTTCTATTAGTGAAGACACAGTAGTAAATGCTATTTTTGGTGGAATATTACTAGGTTATTCTGTTGGAAAATTATTAGAAATGGGAGCAAGTAGTGGTGGAACAGACTTTTTTGCTATGTATTTATTAAAATATAAAAACCAAGATTTTTATAAGGTTAATCTTATTATTAATACACTTGTTGTAGTGTTAGGAGTTATTTACTTTGCTGTTTATTTTGGAATGAAAAAAGGTGTGGAGCTTGGATTATACACTATGATTAGTTTATATGTTAGAAATACAATTTTAGATCAAACTTTTACAAATACGCATGTCTTAACGCTATTTATTATTGGAGATAATATTGAAAAAGTTTCTCAATATATAAATAATAATTTGAAAAGAGGGACAACAATTATTAACAATGTAGAAGGAGGATATACGCATAAGAAAAAGCGAATGATCATGGTAACTTTAAATCAATTTGAATATTCGTTATTTTTAGAACATATTTATGATATTTGTCCAAATATTTTTATTAATATAATTGATACTAAAAAAGTAGAAGGAAATTACAAAAAATCAAAACAACAGGAGAAATAAATGAAATATATGGAATTAGATTATCCTTTGGATAAAAGTGATATTATCTTAGTAGGAATACCTTATGATGGAACAACTTCATATCGATCAGGAGCTAAATTTGCTCCCATGGAAATTCGCTTAAATTCATTAATCGGTTATGAAACTTATTCACCAACTTTAAATAAAGATTTGGACAATCTTAAATTATATGATGCTGGAGATATAGAAGTACCTTATACTGCCCCACAAAAAGTTCAAGAGGTAATTCAACAAGAAGTAACAAAATATTTACAACAAAATAAAAAAATAGCAGTTATGGGAGGAGAACACTCAATATCATTAGGGGTAATTCGAGCTTTAAGAGAAAAATATGGGAGCTTTAAAGTAATCCAATTTGATGCTCATACTGATTTACGTGAAGATTATTTAGGCGATAAATACTCTCATGCTTGTGTTATGAAACGAATTTGTGAAGAAGTAGGAGCTGAAAATGTTTGTCAATTTGGAATAAGGTCAGGTTTACAAGAAGAGTTTGAATATGCCAAGCATAAATTAAAAAACTCTTCGAATAATTTTAAAGAATTAGAAAATATTATTAAAGAGTATAAAGATGAAAAAGTTTATATAACAATTGACTTAGATGTTTTAGACCCTGCTTTTATGCCAGGAACTGGAACTCCAGAACCTAATGGAGTAACAACTAGAGAGTTTTTTGATGCTATTTATAAATTAAGAAAATTAAATAAGATAATTGGTTTTGATATTGTTGAATTAGCCCCTAAAATAGATAATACACAAATTTCGACAGCGGTTGCAATTAAAACATTAAGAGAAATGTTATTAATATTATAAAAAATTTGTTATAATTTAAAGATGTTCAAGGAGAGAAATGAATGCAATTGAAGTAAAAAATGTAACAAAAATTTATAAATTATATGATAATGAAAAAGATATTTTAAAAGAGATAATCTTAGGAAGAAAATATCATAGGGAGTTTACAGCTTTAAAAAATATTAATTTTAAAGTTAAACAAGGTGATACTTATGGAATTTTAGGGGGTAATGGTTCTGGGAAATCAACAATTTTAAGTATTATAAATGGAACAACTTATCCAACAAAAGGCGATGTTAAAACTAAAGGTAAAGTAGCACTTTTGAATGTTGGAGCAGGAATAATTGCGGGTTATACAGGAATGGAAAATATTTATTACAAATGTGGTTTAATGGGAGTACCTCGAAAAAAAATTGATAAAATGAAAGAATCAATTATTGAATTTTCTGAATTAGGTGAGTTTATTAATCATAAAGTTAATAAATATTCTTCAGGAATGAAGTCAAAATTAGGTTTTGCTATTGCTATTCATGTTGAACCTGATGTCTTAATCGTTGATGAAGCACTGGCCGTAGGGGATAGTCGCTTTGCTAAAAAATGCCATGATAAAATGGATGAATTAAAGAAAAAAGGAATTACAATAATTTATGTATCACATTCGCATCATGCAGTAAGAAGTTTTTGTAAACATGCTTGTTGGATAAATCAAGGTGAATTTATTGGTGAAGGAAAAGCTGGAGACTTATCAAAAATTTATGAAAAATTTATGAATGATAAAATTGATTTAAAAACTGCAAAAAAAGAAGTAAAAGGATTAAAAAAATGAAATATTTAAAACTACTATATGGTTATCGTAAAGAAATTTTATTTTTAGCATATCAACAAATAAAAACTCGCTATTTAGAAACCGCTTTTGGAATCGGTTGGGCAATAGTAACGCCGATGGTTTTTATGTTTTCTTTTTGGTTTTTCTTTACTGTTGGTTTAAGAGGGGGAGCACCTCAAGCAGGAAATCCTTATTTATTAAATATTTTTGCTTCTTATATGCCGTGGTTTGTTATTTCTGAATTAATTACAAGTGGAACAGGAGTTATTAAGGCAAATGGTGTTTTAGTTAAGACTATTAAGTTCCCTGTTATGGCGCTACCAATGATTAATGTTTTATCTAAAATGTTTGTTCACATTATTGTTATGTTAATTGTCTGTATAATTTATGTTTTTTTAGGTGGGTGGACTTATTTGCCGGATATTTATTACATTAATTTTATTTACTATTGGTTTACCATGTTAGTATTTTTTACGGGATTAACGTTCTTTTTATCATCATTAGCAACAATTATTCGTGATGTTAAACCGCTAGTTGGTGCTATAATGATGCCTTTATTTTGGATGACACCAGTTTTATATACTCCCCAAAGTTTACGTTTTGATATTATTATGCGTTTAGTAGATCCATTATACTACTTTATTATAGGTTATAAAGAAACTTTGTTGTATGAAAAATTTTTTTATGAAGAGATTTGGTATGATATTTATATCTGGGTTATTATTGCATTAATTTATATTGTTGGTATGTTATTTTGGCAAAAAGTAAGACCTTTAATGGCTGATTTAATTTAAGGAGTATATTGCGAATATTAAAAAAAATAGTTGTTTTTATTTATTGGAATATTATTTATAATTTGTTTTGTTTGCTTCCTTTACAAAATAAAATATTTTTTGAATCTTTTTTAGGTAAAGATTATTCTGATAATCCTAAATATATTTATGAATATTTACTAAATAATAATTATCAATATAAATATGTTTGGTCTTTTAAAAAAGATAAGACAATAAAAATATTTGGTGCAAAGTCTGTAAAAAAAATGTCTTTAAAATATTTGTATGATTTAGCAACTGCTAAATATATAATAAATAACTCTCGTATGCCCCTAAAATGGCGAAAAAGACAAAAACAAATATATGTACAAACTTGGCATGGAACACCTTTAAAAAGATTAGTATATGATATGGAAAATATAACATTGCCAAATACTAATAAAGAAACTTATTATAAAAATTTTACTAAGGATGTTAACAAATGGAATTATTTAGTTTCACCTAATGAATATTCAACTAGCATTTTTCAACAAGCTTTTCAATATCAAGGACAGATAATTAAAAGTGGTTATCCACGAAATGAAGTTTTATATGATGTAAAAGAAGAAGAGATTGTTAATTTAAAAAAACAATTAAATATTGATATAACTAAGAAGGTAATTTTATATGCTCCTACTTTTCGAGATAATAAATATGTAAAAAAATCCCATTATATTCAAGATATTAATATCGATTTAACTAAACTAAAAGTAAGTTTAGGTGAAAATATTATTTTACTTTTAAAAAATCATTATTTAGTGAAAGAAATTAACTATAAATATGAAAATAATGATATAATTGATGTATCTGCTTATGATAATATTAATGATTTATACCAAGTTAGTGACTTGTTAATTACAGACTATTCTTCAGTGTTTTTTGATTATTTAAATTTACAAAAACCAGTTATATTTTATCAATATGATCAACAGGAATACCAAGATGATATCCGAGGATTTTATATACCTTTAGAAGATTTACCAGGAGCAGTAGTGACTGAAGAAGAAGAATTATACCAAGAATTACAAAAAATAAAATTTACAAAATATATTACGTATAAAGAATTTTTAAATAAGTACAATTTAAAAACTTATAGTGAACAAAGTTCAAAAATTATAGTAAATGAAGTTTTAGGAGAAAAATGAAAAGAGTTTTAACATATGGAACTTTTGATTTAATGCATTATGGACATATAAGAATTTTAAAAAGAGCAAAAGAACAAGGAGATTATTTAATAGTTGCGGTTTCTACTGATGAATTTAATACAATAAAAGGTAAAAAGTCATATCATGATTATGAAACTAGAAAAAAAATGTTAGAAGCAATACGTTATGTAGACTTAGTTATTCCAGAAAATACTTGGGAACAAAAAGCTGATGACATTAAAGAGTATAAAATAGATACTTTAGTTATGGGAGATGATTGGGCAGGTTCTGATAAATTTGATTATTTAACTAATTTATGTGATATTGTTTACTTGGCTAGAACTAAAGGTATTTCAACAACTAAAATAAAAGAAGATTTAAATAATTAAAAAGGAGAAAAATGAAAAAATTTAATATTTTTTTAGTAGCAATTATTTTGGGAACATTATTAAATCCATTTGTAAGCATATATGCTTCAGAGATTAATCAGAATTCAGAGTTAAATAAACAACAAGAAACAATGGAAGAATTAACAAAAGATAAAGTTATAACACAAAAAAGTAATAATAGTATTACTAATAAAATTTTAAAAGAAAATTCTAATAATAATGAAGCTTCTTTAGAAATAACTGATTATACACCAAAAGTAAAAAGTATAGAAACTACATATACTACACAAAATGAAACAAAGGATAATGCAGTAGATGTATCAGTAGCCAAAGATGAAAATAAAATTAATAACAATGCTGGTAATAGTATTATAAATGTGAAAGATACTAAAACTAGTGGTATTCAATCATATTCAATTATGAAAGATGGTAAAATTATAAATTCTACTAATGCAACAGCTCAAAGTATAGCAGAAAAAAATAATCAAGTAGTTAATCAAATAGATGTTTTAAATGGAAGAATAATATCTGCTGATAAGGGAATTGTTCAAACATTAGGAGGATATGATAAAACTATTTATATGTACGATACATTAGAACAAGCAACACAAAACTTAGATGGAATATCACTTAGTGGAGGGGGTTTTGATGCTGAATATTTATCAACAGAAAAATATAATGATATATATTATTTACATATTTTAATTTCAGGAAGAGAAGGATATATTAATGTAAATGATGCACAGATTATTCCTTCATCATTAATTCAATCTCAAAGTCATTATGAAAATTATAATGGAGTATGGACTTTATATGCAGCAATTGATCCATTAATGAGTAATCAATATGAAGTTTATCCACTAGATGATGCTCCGGAATGGTCTGAAGAAAATATTAAATATTATTCATATGATGATGTAAATTATTCAGAAAATAATTTAGATATTTCAAGTAATTCAACAAAAGCTAATAATACATATTTTCAAAATTTACCATTTACTTCAACAGCAGACTATACAGCTTCTCAATATAAAAATTATTTAAAATATATGGGGAAAACTAATTCACAATATTATAATGCAACTTCTGCATTTATTGATGCTCAAAATTTAGAAAGTATTAATTCATTAGTATTATTTTCCATGGCTAATCATGAAGGAGCTTATGGGACAAGTAATCTATCTAATAAGTGTAATAACTTTTTTGGATGGGGAGCATATGATTCAGACCCTGATAATGCTTGTAGAGCATATGGTTATAACACACCAAGAGATGGAATATTATCTCAAGCACTTCATTTAACACAAATGTGGGGAGATATAGAAGATTATAGATTTGGTGGTACAGAAGTAGGAAATAAATCTCATGGAATTAATGTTAAATATGCTACTGATTCAAACTGGGGTAATGCTATTTCTTCACAAATGTACCAAATAAACTCTTATTTAGGAGGAAATGAAAACAATAAATATCGAATTTATGAGATTAAAAATAGTGAACCAACATATACTAACTATTCTACCACTTTAAAAGTAAAAGATGGAGAGGATAATACTGTCACATACCAAATGCCACGTAATAATGGTAATCCACGAGTTATTGTAACTAAAGAACAATCAGATGCCTTTGAATATCAGCTACCAACTCCTAAAAATGTATCATCATCTACAACATGTAAATTTACTGATGCTAATAACGGTGAATATCCTAATTATGATAAAACTTATAATAAAACAGTAGAAAAAGGAGTAGGATCATTTGCTTGTGATTATGGAGAATTTTCAGAACAAAAAGAATGGTATCCTAAAAAAGATAATAATGGAAGTACAACTTATAATGTAATTGCTAATAATTCAATCAAATTACCAGGAGTTAAAAAACAGGTATATATAAATCCTAGTTGCGTTAATATAGTTAAAGAAGAAGAAAATTATGTAGAAAAAGAATCAAAAGATGGTCTTATAACTTGTCAGATAAGTTATTTAAAAGGAAATATAAAAGAGTATCGAGAAATTCAAAAAAATCCAGATGGATCAAATAAAAATTATGAAGAAGTAAAATATTATGATTCAGGAGATAGAAATAGAAGATATTATAGAACATATAATTCTAAGGGAAAATATTCATTAGTTCAAGAAACCTTATTTGCCTATGATATACCAAAAGAATTTACAGAGATGAAATATTATGATTCAGGAGACAGAAATAGAAAATACCATAGATTATATTATACAAACGGGAAGTATTCATTAGTTCAAGAAACATTATTTGCTTCTAATAATCCAAAAGAGTTTACTGAAGATAAGAATAATGAACTCGGTACAAAATATCGACGATACCATAGATTATATCATGGTAATGGGCAATATTCTATAGTTCAAGAAATTTTATATGATTCAGGTAAAACAACTAAGTTTACAGAAAATAGATATGATACTAAAGGAAGCAAGATTAAGAAATATATAAGGAATTATACAAACGGTAATCCAACAGTAGCTTACACTTGGATATATAAAGATGGAAAG
>JBKDZV010000073.1:0-3939 GCA_047971455.1 Mycoplasmatales bacterium
GAAGAATTACAGTATGTTATTAAAATAACAAATACTAATAACCGTGATTTAACTAACTTACATATTGAAGATATAATTGATGATAATCTGATTGTTCCTAATAGTGAATTAGCTATAACTTCAACAATGGATGATAATGAAGATCAAAATAATCCTAAAGGATATACTACAACAGACTTATTAGCTGGGGGAATTGAGATAGCTACTTTAAGAGTAGGCGAAGAAATAACAATTACTTACAACGCTAGAATGCAAGATGATTTAACTGAAGTAACAAACCAAGATTATGCTAATTATGTTAAAGTATGTAGTGATATTGCTAAAGGAGCTTCAAAAGCTGATGGAACAAATATTTGTGGAACAGCTTTAGCTTCTGTAACATCTAATGCTACTAAACCAATTGATCCAGATAATCCAGAAAGTTTAGGAGTAATTAAAACAATTACTGATGAAAATAGTGATGAAATAGCCCAATTAGGAGAAAAATTAACTTTCAAAATTTTCATTGCTAATAATTATGAGACAGAACAAAACATAACAGTTACTGATGCTTTAGATGATGCTAATGTAAATTATCAAGATAGTGATAAATTAACAATAACTCCTGAAGGAACAATAATACAAAATCCTAGTGAAGCTTCGACAATTGGAGATTTAAAAACTGGTAACTTAACAGTAACAGTACCAGCACAAAGTACAGCAACAATTGAATTTAATGGTTATGTTAAATCAGAACTTAGTGATACTACAGCAAATAATGTTACAAATAATGTAAAAGTATGTAATGAAGCAAGTGATTGTGCTATTGGAGGACAACAAATACCATTAGCAAGTAAACCATTATTTACAATTACTAAAACAGCAACAACAACTTCAGGAACTGAAATTGTAACTGCAGGAGAAATAGTTAATTATAGTATAACTATTGAAAATATTGGTAATGCTGAATTAAATAATATTTTAATTACTGATATTGCTGATGATGATTTAACAATAGCTGAACAAATAGTGAAAATTGATGCTGATAACACAACACAACCAGACTTCACATTAGATAATGTTACTCCAGCAACTCCATATGTCGTTAAAGACTTAATGGGCGAAGGAATAACTATTGATAAGTTAGACCAAGGTGAAAAAATAACTATTACATATACAGCTCAAGTAAAAGATGTAGTAAATCAAGATATTGTTAATGTAGCGACAGCTTGCTCAGGGGTAACAACTCTTAAAGGAGCAGCTACAGAAGATCCAATAACTGGAGATTTATGTGGAAGTGACAGTGCTAAAATAACAACAAATCCTGAAGGAATAAGTAATTCTGATGTAGACATTTTAAAACAAATAACTGATGTTTCAGGAAATAATGTTGTAGAAGAAGGTGAAGCTTTAACTTTCAATTTATACATTTTCAATGAAAGTGCAGCAGAAGCTACTTATACATTAACCGATGCTTTAGATGATAAAAATATTAATTATACTTTAACAGATAATTTAAATGTTTCTGATAATGCAAGTATCCAACCAACCACGGCAACTTTAGCTGATCTTAAAACAGGAATAAACATTGTAATACCAGCTAATCAAATGGCAACAGTTTCCTTTAAAGGAATTGCTAAAGATTCATTTACTGAAGGAACAGCCTATGTGTCAAATACAGCAACTGTATGTCAAGATACAAAATGTACAGCAGGAGAAGCTCATAAAGCGATTACTGCTCATAAAGCGGTAAGTGTTGAAAAAGCTGTTTATGATGAAGTAAATAATCCAGCAGAAGTAGTAAATTTAAGTGATAGTTTAAGATATGAAATAACATTTAAAAATACAGGAAGTGTAGCAACGAATATTAATATTAAAGATGAGTTTCCTACACAATACTTAAATGTTGATACAACACAAATTTTAAACTTTGGAAGCAAAGTAACAGAACCAAAAGAGCCAACAGTAGCTGATTTGATTTCACCTACAGGAATTGATGTTAAAGACATTCAAGCTGGTGAAGAAATTACAATAGAATTTAGAGCATCAGTAAAAGATTCTTTAGCAATCAATGGTATTGAATATGTAGGAAGTATTGATAATGTTGTGAAAACATGTACTTTACAAGCAGACAAAATGGCAACAAGCAATGAGGATTGCGACTCAGATATGACAAGTATAACAACAGATCCAACAAATCCAGATGTAGCAGAAGTAGGAGTACAAAAAGAAATTACTGATAGTGAAGATGCTGATGAAATAGCTGCCTCAGGTGAAAGTATTAAATTTACTTTCAAAGTTATTAATCCAACAGAGGCAGAACAAAGTTACATAGTTACTGATAAGTTAGCCGATACTAATGTTGATTATGAAGCTGTTTCAAGTACTAATTTAACTAAAGTTCAAGGTAATGGAGAATTTACAGGAACTCCAACAGTTAATGATTTAAAAACAGGAGTAGAAGTAACTATTCCAGCTGGTGATTATTTAGAATTTGAATTTTTGGCAACTGTTAAAGATCCATTAGCAAATGATGTATTAGATGTTATTTCTAATAATGTAAATGTTTGTGTATTAGATACAACAAAATGTAAAGCAACAACAGGAACAATTGAATTGCCTAGATATAGTCGAATGAATATTACAAAATCATATACAACAGATCAAATTAATACAGCAGGAATTAATTATGTAGATGCTGCTGGACAAGAAGTTAAATATACGATAACATTACAAAATATTGGTAATCAAGTAATGAATAATTTTGTAATTCAAGATGATTTAAAAACTGATTATTATGATGTTACAGATGCTGATAAATTAACTATTACAAGCAATGGTGTAGAAATATTTGATGATACGGGTAATAAATATACAGTAGCTGATTTAATTACTGGAATAACATATACAGAAGATTTAGCACCTCAAGAAACAATTAGCATTATTTTTACCGTAAAAATAACTAGTGATATAGCAGATAAATTAGTAGATAATGATCAAATAACTAATAAAGCAAATGTATGCTATGATAATACTTATACAGAAGACGTTACAGATGACCAAACATGTGTTTCAACAGGAGTTTCAACACCATACACACTTAATCCAGAAACATTAATACCAGATGAAAATAACTTTACAATAGATAAATGGATTGAAGATACAGATGATGGCAAATTACAACCAGGTGAAAAACTTGTTATGCATATATATATAACTAACAATAAAGATGATGTAAATCAGTTTGAAGTAGATGGAAACGACTTAACCGTAAATATTACAGATGATATGTTAGATTCTAAAATAGATTATGCTAATGCTTTAAATAATAGCGTTACAATAACTAACTTAACTACAGGAGAAGATATAACTAGCGAAGTAAGTAATCCAAAAGTTTCAGACTTAGAAGATACTAAAGGTATAGAATTAAATATTAAAGATGGAGAAGAAGTTGAATTAACATTTGAAGTAAATGCTAATTCAGTATTCTAAAAAAAATAGAATTAAAGATGAAGCAGAATTTGAATTAATATTTAAGATAAATGTTAATTCAATATTCTAAAAAATACAAAATAGAAAATAATACGAAAGAGGAGATATGAAAAAAGCTAAGATTTTAATTTTAACGTTAGTATTATTTGCTGTTCCATTAATGGCAAATAATGTTAATGCTCAAACATTAAATGTTACATATACTCAAGGAATATTTTCATCAATAGGAGACTTTTTTAGTCATTTATTTGGTGGAAATGATGAAAGTGTAGCATAGTCTAGTGATTTAAGAGATGCAAGTGATATCGAACAAGCAGATGATTTTGCTAAAAATACTGCTTATGGATGTGAAGGAACAAGTTGTGATAGTTCTTCTGATACAATAGAATTATCAAACATTGATGGAATTGATATTACAAAAACAATGACCGGAGCAGATTCAACAACTCCAGGGACTAAAGATGAACC
>JBKDZV010000074.1:0-1998 GCA_047971455.1 Mycoplasmatales bacterium
GAGTAAGTGGCGAATCAATGACTCCAACTTACCAAGACCGTGAACGAGTATTTGTCTTAAAAAAAGGTTATGAATTAAACAAAGGAGATGTAATAAGTTTTTGGGCTGATCGTAGCGAACCAACTGATGATGCTGGACTAATAGCAAGACTTTATTTACATCAACCAGATTTAGAAAATAAAGAATTACATATTAAACGAATAGTAGGAGTTCCAGGTGATAAAATAGAAATCAAAAAAGAACCTGATTATGATGAAAATGTAGTCGTTACAAATGTTTATGTTAATGGTGAAAAAGAAGTATCATCAACGATGATTCCACAAATTCAAGCCGCTTCTTATACGTTAGCAGAGAATGAATATTTTGTAATAGGAGATAATTATAACAATAGTTTAGATAGTCGAATTCATGGACCTGTTAAAAAGGAAGATATTTTTGGGAAAATAATTAATGGCAAAGAACGAGCATAATTGAATAATAAATAAAAGATAAATTTCCTCTTGAAGATAATTTTGGTAAAACAAAGTTATAAAAGAGGATTTTTTATTATATATAATATAATAAAATTAGAAATATTTTAAAAAAAATACTATTGCATAATATAATAAAAAGTGGTAAACTTTAAAAGTATAAACTAAAAAATAGGAGGATAAATGCGAGGATTAGGTGCTGTTGTAATATTAAAAAAGAAGAATGGTGTAGCAATGAATCATAAAATAGTAATAGTAGACAGATTTTTAGTACCCGATAAAAATAAAAAAGAATATTTTGAATATAAAGGAGTAGTTTATCCATTTGGAAGTTACCAAGGAGAAGAGGGAGTGTTATTTAATGAAGAGAATATAGGAGAGCAGAAGGTTAGGGGATATACAGATAAAGAAGATGATGTGTTTGTTAAATTAATCAAAGAAAAATTTAAAGAACTAGGAATAGAAAAAAGTAAGGGTCGAGGAGTAAAATGAGTTTAAAGTGGGAACATAAAAAATATGAAAAAAATTATGAAACAAAAGAAATATATATAAAAGAAATAAAAAGGATAGTAAAAAAGGTAGAAGAAGATTATGAAGTAATCAAAAGGAAAAGTGATAATACAGAGATTCAATATATGAATTCTCAAAAAATAGATAAAGTATTAGATAACACAGAAAAAATAAAAGGTAAATATTCTAAAATATTAAACGATCTAGAAGATTATATAAATGAGATAAGATGATAAGAATAAGTAAAGAAGTGTTAGAAGAAAATATAGATAGTATAGAAGAAGCATTAGAAGACTTTGAATATTTAGTAAAAGAATTACAAAAGATTGAAGAAGAAATAGAAAATGAAACAAAGGGAGATAAAGTATTTCCAAATATGATAGAAGATATAAAAAAAATGAGTGAAGATTTAGAAAAACTAGGAGTAGAAGAGGTAAGTGAGATAAAAGGAATGATAAAAACAATAGTAGAAGAATTTACAAAAGAAGATGAAGAAATAGGAAGGGAGATAGATAATGGAATTTAGGTATGAACCAGACACAATGGAAGAATTAGTAAAAGTAATGACGGAGATAGAAGAAAGTATAGAAACAATAAAGAATGTATTTAACAATATAAAAGATAATATACAAGAAAATAATGATGGAGAAGCAATAAGGAAGATAGAAGAATTATTAGAGGGGAAAGTATCAGGATTTGAAAAAATGGGAGAAAATGTAGAGGAGTTTAAAGAATATATAAGAAATTATACAGAGGAGTTAGAGCAGTTTGATGAACAAAGTGTATGTACTAAACCATATGAAATAGAAACAGAAGAAGTGAAGAAGTTTGGAAAAAAGGTAATAAAAACGATAGAGAATAAAAACTAAAATAACTTAAGAGGGGAATATAAAATTGAAATAGAAGAATTAGAGAGAGAAAAAATTGAATACTTTAAAAAGGATAATAGTATAAATTTAGAAAAACTAAATATAGATAAATAAGTAACAAAAAGTTATATAATAAGAAGAAGAGACTA
>JBKDZV010000075.1:0-13986 GCA_047971455.1 Mycoplasmatales bacterium
ATTCTAGCGTTGTAAGTAATTGTTATTTCTTCGCCTACTCTTAAAGTAGCTATCTCAATTCCCCCAGCTAATAAGTCTGTTGTAGTATATCCTTTAGGATTATTTTGATCTTCATTATCATCCATTGTTGAAGTTATAGCTAATTCACTATTAGGAACAATCAGATTATCATCAATTATATCTTCAATATGTAAGTTAGTTAAATCACGGTTATTAGTATTTGTTATTTTAATAACATACTGTAATTCTTCGCCACCTGATACTATATTGTCAGTAGTAATTCCATCTTCATCACTCAATTCACTTACTTGTTTTGTAACATTAAATGTTCTACCTGCGGGTAAAGCAATATGTCCTCCAGCATTTGTACAACTACCTTCAGTATCACAAGCTTCTACATAGTTAGTAATTTCTTTAGCTGCGATATTTGTTAATTCATCTTTAGTATTAGCTGTAAATGATACTGTAATTGCTTGTCCTGATCCTACAGTCATGGTTACTCCTGTTGTTAAATCTCCAACTGTTGCTGTTTCAGGAACGGTTGTTGTTTCTGAGGCGAAATTTAAAACTTGAGTTAAATCATAATCAACATTTTTTTCTGTTAAACTATCAGTTATTTTAATATCTTTTGTATTATCTGAAGTATTAACTAATGTTATATTATACGTTAATTTCTCTCCTAATTGAGCTACTCCATCACCATTTTCATCAATTATTTCTTTAACAACTCCCATGTCATCTACTACTGGTTTACTAGCATCAGTTGTAACTGCTGCTATATCAGCAACATAAATTTCTCCAGCTTCAGATATAGATTGAGATTTTGTTGCTAAAGGATCAAATGCTGTTACTTTAGCTATATTAACTAAGTGAGTATTTTCACTACTCATTGAATCCAAATTGACTACTGCATTATAAGTTAAGGTTACTGTTTCTCCAACTTTTAATTGCTTAATAGTAATACCCTCTTCAGTAAACAAATCACTAGTATTATTTGAAGATAATTCAGGTGTTCCCCCTTCTGTAGTACTTACGGCTAAAACCTGATGTGGGACTATAATTCCATCATCAATCACATCTGTTACTACAACATTATCAATATCACTATTACGATTATTTTGAATTTTAATTGTATACGTTAAATTATCACCATCTACAACTGTGCTTACAGTATCATCGCCATTCACTGCTACTGTTTTATCAATACTAAATCCGGCTGTAGCTGTTAAATTAATTTGTCCACCTGCATTTGTACATTGTCCATCATTTAAACATGCTGTAAAGTTGTTAGTAATTTTACTATTTTCTGAAACTACTAATGGCGAACGAACTTTTCCTTGATATGTTAACACTACAGTTTGGCCTGCTGGTACTACTACTTTTACATCTCCACCTTTTAAATCTGTTAAAGTAGCCGTTACTGGGAAAGTTTCAGTATCACTAGGTGTTATAGTTAATGTATCCGATAAATTATATCCAATATTATCATCATTTAATTCATCGGTTAAACTTACTGTTTGAGCGACATCTTTGGTATTTGTAATATTAACTTTAAAGGTCAAATATTCATCTTCTTGAGCTATCTCATCTCCATTAGCATCTTCAATCTCTTTTACAACACTTAATCCATCTACTACTGGTTTAGTAGCATCAGTTGTAATTGTAGCACTATCTGAAGTACATAAATTCCCGTCTACTTCTGAAGCAACACTTTTACCTGTTGGAGTTGGTGTACATACTGAAAAAATATTAGTTAAATGTGAATTTGCTTCAGTCGCTGTAGCAGCTACTTCTCCCTCAATTGTAAAGCTAATTGTTTGAGCTGGTTTTAAAGTATCAGTAACAACAATATTCCCATTCATTAAATCTGCGGTTGTTGGATTTTTGGGAGTTGTCGTAACAACACTTCCATCATCATAAGTTATTACAACATCTTGAGTTGCTGGCACTAACATAATATTATCATCCATTATATCATTTAATGTGAAATTAGTTAAATCAGCATTTTTAATATTGGTAATTTTATATGTATAAGTTAAAGCATCTCCAACTGCTGCTTCTGTTTCTGTTTTATCACCATTTACAGCTACATTTTTTTGAACATTAAATCCGTTAAAAGAAATATGTCCTCCACCATCAACAACTTGGCCTGCTTCATCTGAAACTTTTATACTATTTGTTATCTCACTTGCTGTGGCAACAAATTCTTCTCCTGATTTAACATTAGCTGTAAAGCTAATGTTAATTGTACTTCTTGCTGGAACTTTTAATGTTAATCCTGAAGTTAAATCTCCTACAGTTGGTGAAGCAGGAGTAGTTTCTAAGTCTTCTGGTTCAAAACTCAATAATTGTTCTAAATCATAATCGACATTAGAATCTGCTAATTCATCAATTATTGTAACGTTATTAGAAACTAAAGAAGTATTTGCTATTGTTACATTAAATGTTAACTCTTCTCCTTTTGAAACTATTCCATTATTATCAGCATCTTTAATTTCTTTTACAACACTTAACCCATCTACTACTGGTTTAGCAATATCGGTTGTAACATCTGCTGAATCAGTATCACAGGTTTCGTTTTCACAAACTATAGCAATATTTGAAAGAATATCATTTTCATTTGTAGCTTCATCAGCTAAAACTGTTAAGTCATATTCTATATTCACTACTCCGTTGATTGGAATTGAATTTATTGTAGCACCATTAAAAATATCCTCAATTGTTAATTCCGTATCTATAGTATTACCTACAGCATCTGTCACTGTTAAATCATTAGTAGTTGAAGGTAATAAGGCATCATCAGCCACATCTTCAATTTTCAAATTTGTTAATTCAATATTTCCAGTATTTGTTATTTGAATAATATAATGTACAACATCACCATTTTCAGCTACATTAGTTTCTATTCCATTAACAGAAGATGTTTTGTTAACTGTAAAACTTGACATTCTTTCAAGTGGTAAGAAAGCTCCTCCATTTGTACAACTGTCATCCCCATCACAAACTTCTACAGTATTTGAAACAATTATTGCTGTACTATCAGCTAATGGTTCTTTGATTTGACCACTGTATTCTAAAGTCACACTTGAATTTGCAGGTATTTTTACTTGTACTCCACTAGTTGTTAAATCGTTTACTTTAACTTTAGTAGTACCATCAAATTCTCCTTCACCTGCTACTATCTTTAAATCGTCATCTAAATTATAGTTAACATTTTTATCTGCTAATTCATCTTTAACAGTTACTACTTTATCTTCAGTATTACTATTAACTATTTGAATTGTAGAGTTTACATTTTCTCCTGAGCTTAAAATATCATCATTTTCATCTGTTAATTGTTTAATTACTCCTAATCCATTTCCTGGGGTAACAACTGGGTCAGTACCATCAGTTGTAATTTCAGCACTTGTTGAATTACAATTTTCTTCTTCTGTTATTGTTGTATAACATACAGTAGCTATATTAGTTATACGATCTACTTCTGACAATTCATTTAATGGATCATTTACTTGTACATTGAAAGTTAATTCTACTGTTTGACCTGGTACTATATCTTTGATAGTTACACCAGTAGTTAAATCTCCAACTGTTACTGCTCCCTCACTAGTTCCGCTTATTTCAACATCATCTGATACTTCTAATTCATCTTCTAAAATATCGTTAATATTTGTATATAATGTTGGGAAAGTATCAGTGACTATAGCATTACTTATTGTATTTCCTTCATTAGTAATTGCTATAACATATTCTAATGTATCACCTGGTTCAGCAATATTATTGGCATCTAAATCAGTTACAGTTTTATTAATAGAAAAGTTAGTTGATGTAACCAAATCAATATAACCTGCTCCATTAGTACATCCTTCTTCAAAGCAAGCTTCAACTACATTAGAGGTAAAAGCAGCATTTTCATCTACTAACGGATCTATTACTGTTCCTTGATAAGTAAATTCAAAAGTAGAACCAGCATTTACGGTTACTTTTACACCTGTTTGTAAATCACTTACTTTAGAAGTTGCAGTAGCAAATTCTCCAGTATTTGTTGATATTGTTTCTAAATTTTCCTCTAAATTATACACTATATTACTATCAGATAATTTATCAGTAATAGTGTAAGTTATAGCATTTGTTGTTCCATTAGTTAATTTAATGTTATATGTTAAAACTTCTCCAAGTTCAGCTGTATCATTTCCATTAGCATCGATTATTTCTTTTTGAATTGAAGAATCTCCATTACCTACCACAGGTGAATCAGCATCTGTAGTAATTGTTGCTACATCACTTTTACATTCATCACTATTACATACTTCAGCCCTATTAGTAATGTGAGTATATCCTTCTATCGTATTTACATTATCTTTTACTTGGGCTATAAAACTAATTGTTACTGTTTCACCTGGTTGGACACTTTTAACAGTTAAACCATCTACTAACCCTTGAACTGTTGCTTCAGGTTCGACATCTTTATCAGGGGTAATTGATAAACTTTGGGTAGGATCAATATTTAAATAAGCAGTTTCGTATACATCTTTAATGGTAAAGTCTGTTGCTTCACTTCCTTGATTAGTAAGAATAATTTTGTAGGTCAATTCTTCTTTAGCTTCAGCAACATCATTTCCATTATTATCTTCTACTATTTTATCAACTTTAAATCCTTTTGTTGGTAAAGAAGCAGTGTTTGTACTACAAATATCTTTACTTGCACAAACTTTAGCTGTATTAGTAACTGTTCCTGTTTCTGAAGCAATACTATCAGCTACTGGAGCACTAAAGGTTATAATTACTTCTGCTCCTGGATGAATATTTTCTAAAATTATTCCTTTATTTAAATCAGATAATGTATAGCCTTTGTCTTCACCATCTATTAAAATTGGTGTACTTAAATCATAATTAATATCATTTTCACTTAAAGTATCAGAAAGTGTTAAATCATTAGTTGTTTCACCATTATTAAATACTTTAATTGTAAAGTCTATTACTTCTCCAACTTCAGCAACACCATCTCCTGATTCATCTGCCATTTCTTTAGCGATTTCAATATTTGGAGAATTATTTACTGATGAAACATCTTCATCACATATATCAGTTGAAATGCAAGCGGTAGCTGTATTTACGATTCCTTCCCCACTATAATCTTCAATAAGATCGATAGTTGCAGTATATTCTAAAGTAATAGTATCTCCAGAAGCAACACTATTTAAAGTTATTCCTTCTTGTAAATTAGCTATTGTCCATTCACTAGTTTCCCCATTTATTGTAATATTTTGTGTTTCATCAACTAATAAACTAGGATCACTAACTTTATCTTGTACTGTTATATCTTTTGTTTCCTCACTTATATTTTGTACTTCTATTTTATAAGCTATTTCTTGTCCATTTTTAGCTTCTTTACCATCAAAGTCAGAAGTTTTATTAACAGTTACTCCTTCAGCTGGATTATCAGGGTCAGTTGGGTTAACAGGTTCTACTGGATCTTCAGTATTTCCAATTAAATCTTGTCCACTTGTATTATAATATACAAATTCATCATCACTTTCTGAACCAGTAGTTCCTCCTTTAGCTAAATTAGAAAAATCTAAATTATCTGCTTGATAATTAATAGCATCCATATTATCTTGGACATTACTTGAGTAACTATTTAAATCAGCACCAACAGCTTCCCAAATTAATAATTGACCAGCAACTAAATCTTGTGTATCTTTTGTTTCATTATAAACTGCATCTGAGGCAATTATTATTTTTGATACACGTTCTTGCTGTACTGTTGTTAACTTAGAATATTCGTGGTTATTATAATTATGTAAATCATCGATATTCTTAACACTCCAAGCAGTCTTTAAAGGATTTATACAATAAACAACTTTATAATTTCCTTTATATACCATATAGTAACCTTGATCGTAATAAGTACGACCATCTTTTGTTAAAATGAAACTAGTACCTGGTATATACTCACCATAAAAATCTTTCGTTTCAAAACTTCCTGAGTCAGTTAAATCTGTCTCTTTTAGCAGTTGTGCCGCTTCTTCAACACTTCCTGCTTCTAGGGCATACATATTAGTTGAATTAATATATATCAATTGTCCAATATAGTATACACTAAATACCAATAACACTGCCAATACTGGTATTGCTATTCTTTTTATTTTTTTATTTTTCATCATTTATATCCCCCATAATTATAATACTCTAAAATATTATAACATGTTTTTATTAAAACATCAGTAATTTTAGTAAAAAAATTAAAACTTTTTAGGGTTTTTGTGATATATCAAGCTTTTTACCTTGTTTTACTTAAATATTTTACTTTAATTCAGCTTCAAAGTTATATAAAACACTGTATTTTTATCTTCTTAAAAGTTTAGTTATATCACAATATTACTATTTTAATACTCTTATTAATAAAAAAAAAGAATTAACTAAAACATATTGTCTTAATTAATTCTTTTTTAAATGGCGGAGCAGGAGAGATTTGAACTCTCGCGCCGGTCACCCGACCTATACCCTTAGCAGGGGCACCTCTTCAGCCACTTGAGTACTGCTCCATGTTATCTGGAGGAACGAATCGGATTCGAACCGACGATCCGGGAGTTGCAGTCCCATGCCTTACCACTTGGCTATCGTTCCATACCTTTATAATTATAGTATTTTTTTCCAGATTTGTCAAATATTAATCTTTTATTTTACCGTTCCTCCACCTTGGGCCATAGTTGGTTTGCCTCCTCCTTTACCATTATAAGCTTTTAATTTCTCATTTAAGATCTTTCCTGCATGATATTTAGTAGTTAAATCTTCACTTACTTTTACTACTATCGTTATTTTATTATCATTAATAGTACCAAGAATCACAATTCCCGTTTTTACTTGTTCTAATAATTTATCAACAACTAATTTTAAAGTCTTAACTTCTAAGTTTTGGAAGTTTTCTTCAATAACTACAATACCTTCAGTATTTACTTTTTTTATTTCAACTAAAGTTTTTACAAGTTCACTTACTTTATTTTCACTTTTTTCTTTAATTGATTTTTTTACTACTTCATTTTTTTGTTGAATATTAGTTATTTCTACAAGACTAGACATATTCTTTACTGCTACTATTTCACTAACTTCTTTAAGTCTATTATATTTTAGCATTAATACTTCTAAATTAGCCACTTTTTGTTGTTCCATAATATTTTTTATGTCATCCACTTCTTGTATATATTCTGCTTTAATCTTATCAACATATTGTTCAACATTAGTACTTGTTAAAGCTTCAATTCTTCTAACACCAGAACCGATACTTTGTTCACTAACTATTAAAAATTTTTCAATTTCTTTAGTATTTTTAACATGCGTTCCTCCACATAATTCAACTGAATTTCCCATAGTAACTACTCGAACTTCAGCACCATATTTATCACTAAATAAAGCTTTAGCTCCTGTTTGTTTAGCTGCTTCAAGTGACATTACTTTAGTACTAACTTCTAGTTGTTGTTTAATGCAGTCATTTACAAGTTTTTGAATAGCTATTAATTGTTTAAAAGTAGGTGCTTCATGAGTTGTGTAATCAAATCTTGTTCGTTTAGCATCTTGACTAGATCCTGCTTGTTTAACGCTAGTACCTAATATTTGAGTTAAAGCATAATGTAATAAATGAGTTGCGGAATGATTTTTTTGAATTGCCTTACGTCTTATAATATCAACACTTACATTAACAATATCATTAACTTTAAAGTCTTGCAAGACTTTTACTTCATGTAAATGTTGTCCATTAGGTAACTTCACAACACTTAATACTTCAAATACTTCACTATTACCTAAGTCAAACTCTTGTCCTCCACTGGTCGCATAAAAAGGAGTTTGTTCTAAAACAACTAATACTTCTTCACCCATTAAAGCTTGACTAACTTGAACATTATCTTTAATTATCATTACAACTGGAGTTTGTGTTTTAAGTTCATGATAACCAATAAACTCACTGGCAACTATAATATCTTTATAAAAGCTATTTTGTGCATCAATTGAAACAATATTTTTACGAGCTTTTCTTGCTCTTTGTTTTTGGGCCTCTAATAAAATATTATATTGTGTTAAATCAACAATTAAATTTTTTTCAGCTGCTAATTCTTGGGTTAATTCTAAAGGAAAACCATAAGTATCATATAGTTTAAAAGCTACCCCTCCAGAAATAGTATTATTTTGTAATTCTTTAAGATATAAATTATAATGTTTTAAACCTTCACTAATAGTTTGTAAAAATTTTTTTTCTTCTCGCAATACTACTTCTTCAATTAATTTTTGGTTTTCTTGTAGTTCAGGATAATAATCAGCCATTTGTCCAACAACAGCTTCTACTAATTGATATAAAAAAGGTTCAGTTATTTCTAAATCAAGATAAGCATACTTTACAGCTCTTCGTAAGATTCTACGAATAACATAACCTCGACCTTCGTTTGAAGGATCTACGCCATCGCTTATTGCAAAACTTAAAGCTCTTATATGATCAGCAATAATACGATAAGCTTTTTTGTTTGCTAAATAAGTTGTCTTCGTAATAGTAGCAATATTAGTCATAATTACTTTAAAATTATCTGTTTCAAAGTTAGTTTCTACATCTTGTATAACACAAGCCATTCGTTCTAAGCCCATTCCGGTATCAATATTTTTTTGGGGTAATTCTGGATAATCTTGGCGTTTAATCGCTGGATCACAATTATATTGTGAAAAAACAATATTCCAAATTTCAATTACTCGGTCAGTTTCTAAATCAGCCTGTAATAATTCAAGGGGATCTCGTTTATCATATTTTATACCACGATCAAAGAAAATTTCTGTATTAGGTCCTCCTGGTCCTTTACCTATTTCCCAAAAATTATCTTCAGTTTGCACTATCTTATTAGTCGCAACTCCTAACTCTAACCAATAATTATAAGTATCTGTATCATCTGGATGGACAGTTATATATAACTTATCTTTATCAAATCCATAATATTTATCAGCAGTTAAAATTTCCCAAGCATAAGTAATAGCTTCTTGTTTAAAATAATCACCAATTGAAAAATTACCTAACATTTCAAACATTGTATGATGTCTTGAAGTTACTCCAACATTTTCAATATCATTAGTTCTTAATGACTTTTGTGAATTTACAATACGCTTTGCTGGGGGATTTTCTTGTCCTGATAAATAAGTTTTTAAAGTTGCTACCCCAGAATTAATAAATAATAAAGATTCATCATTATATGGGATTAATGATTTTGATTCTAGTTCAAAGTGCTCTTTATCTTTCCAAAAATCAAGCCAAATTTTTCTTATTTCATTAGTTGTTAATTTTTTCATCTATACTCCTTAAAGTCTATTATCATTATAGCATAAAAAAGAAGACCAATATAAAATATATTGCTCCTTTTTATTATTATCTTTAAATTATTTTCGTTTAGCACTATTAATTAATCCTTTAAATAATGGATCAGGTTCAGTTAATTTAGAACCTAATTCTGGATGATATTGCACACCAACAAAAAATTTATGACTTGGTATTTCTACTATTTCTACTAAATTTCTTTGAGGATTAATCCCAGAAACGACCATCCCATTCTTTTCCAAAACATTTATATAATCATTATTAAACTCGTAACGATGACGATGACGTTGTTCAATTATATCTGCTTGGTAAATTTTATATGCTAAAGTAGCTTTTTTGATTTTACATTCGTAATTACCTAAACGTAGAGTTCCGCCTAAATTATTAATATCTTGTTCTTCCATTAAAGTGATAATATTATCTTTATTTGTCTCATCTAATTCTTGATGGTTTACCATAACACCACAAACATTTTGGGCATAATCAATGGTTGCTAATTGCATTCCTAAACAAATTCCTAAAAAGGGCATATTATGCTCTCGAGCATATTTGATTGCTAATTTTTTCCCCGGTATTCCTCCGGAACCAAATCCTCCCGGAACAATTATAGCATCTAATCCTACTAATTCTTCTTCATTCACAGTTTGTGAAGCAATTAACTTAATTTTAGGTTTTACTTCTTGAGCAATAGCAGCATGGTTTATTGCTTCAATTACTGATTTATATGAATCTTCTAATTGTGTATATTTACCAATTATCCCAACTATAACTTCTGCTTTAGCATGTTCTATTTTTTGAACTACATCTCGTAACTCTTCATGCTTAGATGCTTGGAGCTTAAAGGCAAAATAATTACTAATTATTGTATCAACATTTTGTTCCTTTAGCATTAATGGTAATTTATAAACAGTATTAATATCCACACTTTGAATTACGTTTGGTACTGGAACATTACAAAATAAAGATATTTTTTCTTTTTCTTTTTGTGTTAATGCTATTTCATTACGAGTTACAATCATATTTGGTATTAATCCTAAACCTTGTAATTCTTTAACACTATGTTGTGTTGGTTTAGTCTTAAGTTCTTTTGAAGATTTTAAATAAGGAACATAAGTTAAATGGATTAAAAAAGTTTTAATTTCTGGATTTAGCATTAATTGTCTAATTGCTTCTAAATAAGGTAAGGATTCAATATCACCAACAGTTCCCCCAATTTCCACAAATAAAACATCATGATTTTGAGTATTTTGTAAGATTTCACTTTGAATTTGATTAGTAATATGCGGAACTATTTGTACAGTTTTACCTAAATATTCTCCTTCACGTTCTTTAGCTAACACTTTAGAATAAATTTTACCTGATGATAATGAAGCATTTTTTGTTAAATTAGAACCTAAAAAACGCTCATAATGTCCAATATCTAAATCAGTTTCTCCACCATCATATGTTACAAAAACTTCCCCATGTTCAATCGGAGACATTGTTCCAGGGTCAACATTTAAATAAGGATCACATTTCATCATATTTACTTTTAATCCTTGATCTTTTAATAATCTAGCTGTTGAAGCCGCAATAATTCCTTTACCTAAAGAAGAAACAACTCCACCTGTTATAAATACTATATTTTTCATCTTAACTCCTTAAATTTTTAAATAAAAAAAGAAGCTTTTATAATTAGCTTCTCTTTTTAGGTAATTAACTTACCTTTAGGCTTTTTTGATATCTTTAATTGTTGTAACAAATACAGCATCTTTTCCTGCTAAATCTGTAGATGAATAATCATCAGGGAAAGTTACTTCCACTTGGACTAAATCTCCAACTTTATGTCCGATTAATTGATCCTCAAAACCATCAATAAATGAACCACTTCCTAATTCTAAGTCATAATCAGAATCTGTTCCACCATCAAACTCTTCACCACCTGATATTCCTATATAATCAATAGTTACAGTATCACCTTTTTCAGATACCAATTCTTCTTTATCAGTTCCTTTAGCTTCTTCAGCTATTTTATCTGCAGCATCTTGATTATCTTTGACAACTTCTGCTACATGTTCTTCATTACTCTTAGCAGCATCAGCATCATCCGCTGCTTGCTGTTTATTATTCATTACAATAGCTGCGGTAAAACCAAGAATAATTATAATTACTAACACTATTGTAAATTTTGTAAAATTACTCATATAATCTCCTTTAATATTCATCAAAATTAATTATAGCAAAATTTACAAAATTTTACTATTTAATTAGTATTTTTGTTCTATTTAAATATTATTAACAATATTTGATACTTCAGTCATTTCATCATCAGAATTTAAATTATTATCTTCATCTTCCGCTAATTTATGTTCATCTTGTTTTTCTTCTTGAGTATTATCCGTTTCCCCTAAGCTATCTTGACCTTGTTGCATACTTGAAATATCGGCAGTATCTTTAGCTTTAATATCTTTACTTTGTAAAATATTTTGTTCTTTTTGCGTTGTATAACTTAATTCTTTTACTAAATTTATAATTTCTTCACATTCATCTTCTTGACCACCTACATATGTTCCATCTTGTTCTACTGTCATTATATGGGGATAACAGGTTAAACTATCTTTACTCCAAGGAGCTGTCCAATCTACTCCTTCATCATTTGCTGTTGCTGTACTATCCCAACCTAGTCCATTTCCTACAGTAGTTGAATTATACCAAGAGGCAGAAGTTAAATCAGCATAATCAGCAATATATATTCCAACTGCTGAACCTGAACCAACTAAAAGAGAGTTATCATTAGTTACAGTTTCTCCATTTACTTTTTGACTATAATATCCGTAAGAATTATCTATTGTTGGTCTAGTATTATATTCTCCTACTAGTCCTCCCACACCTGAATTCCCTGACACATTTCCTGTGGCATATGAATTATTTATTGCTACATTTTCAGTTGTTCCAGCTGTATAAATATATCCTACTAGTCCTCCTACATTATCTTGGCTTCCGGATGCATCTCCTGTGGCATATGAATTATTTATTGTTCCTATAATATTATATCCTACTAGTCCTCCCACATTTGAATCCCCTAACACATTTCCTGTGGCATATGAATTATTTATTGTTCCATTACTATTATATCCTACTAGTCCTCCTCCGTAAGTTTCACCCTCAGTATTTCCTGTCGCATATGAATTATTAACTTCTCCTGATTGAATGTCTCCAACTAATCCCCCTGCATAAGAATTACTTGTAATATTTCCTGTGGCATATGAATTATTAATTATTCCTTTACTGTATCCAACTAATCCTCCTGCTACCCTTTCAGCCTTTATTGTTCCTGTGGCATATGAATTTGTTATTGTTCCTTCTTCTTCTAAGTCTCCTGTTATTCCTCCTGCCCAGAGGTTCCCTATAATATTTCCTGTTGTGTAAGAATTTGTTATTGTTCCATTATCTATTCCTCCGACTAATCCTCCAACAAAGTTATACTTACCTTCTCCTAATCCTGTTACATCAGTAGTTGCAAACGTATTATCAATTTCTCCTCCATTTACATACCCTGCTATTGCTCCTACTGCTGTGTTTCCTGTTACATAAACTTTATCTGTTTCAGTAGTTTGCAATCCAATATTTGTGATATCTCCTGTTGTAATTCCTATCATTCCAATATTATTTAGTTCTGGTTGATTAATATATAAGTTATATATTATACTCATATCTTCATTACCTAATATTGTTCCTGTAAATGTTATTGGTTTTTCTTCACTTGTTGTTCCTATTTTTTGCCCAATTGGACGATATCCATCTTCGCCAAATCCTCCTGCATTATCAGTACTACTATTTGATGATGAAGTAGAAGCATCAATATCATTTTCTATATAATAATTTCCATTTATTGGTCTGATTATATGGTCATACTTTGTTAATGTTAAATCATTTTCTGTCCAATCTGCTTTACTTGTTGATGCTGATTCTGTTGTATTAGGATTCGCTTTTTCATATCCAATACTCTCAAGTTCATAAATTCCATAAGTATTTGATACTGTTGATGGTCTTGCTATATCAGACGGAACTGAATCATTTACATCTGTATCTATGTTTACTCCATCTCCAATTACAGCATATACTTCTTCTCCTATTGTTTCTTGTCTTGGGGTATGGATTTGTATTGTATTTTCTGAATCTTTTGTTGAACGTATAATATAATCTGTATCTTGTTCTATTTTACATGTCTCTCCATTATTTTTAAATGTTATTGTATTATCTGTGGCGTTTACTGTTGTATCTACTGTTGTACATGTTGTCTCTTTACGTAAGAGTCCTTTTTGTTTAATTTCCATATTCTGAGCTATTGCTTGTAATTCTTCATTTTGTAATTTTACTTTTGTTGTTGGTTGGTAATGAACTGTAATATCTAAATTCATCGCATCTATTTTATAGTTGTCTATTGTTCCATCAGCATCAAGAGGAATTTCTGTTGGTCCTTCGATTTCTTCAATTTCCTCACATGGTTGGTTTTATAAATAAGTTCCATTTTGCTCTATTGTCATTATATGGGGATGACATATTAAAGTATCCTCACTCCAAGGAGCTGTCCAATATACTCCTTCATCATTTGCTGTTGCTGTACTATTCCAACCTAGTCCATTTCCTACAATAGTTGA
>JBKDZV010000076.1:0-16598 GCA_047971455.1 Mycoplasmatales bacterium
ATGTTAGATTTGTATATAACTCTAAAACGATTGACCAAAATTAATGTTCGAGACATTAGGTATTTTTCTCAAGGAAGAATATTATTGCCTAAATATGAATATAATATCCGTCATTTACGTACCGAATTTGCTAAAAATTTTTTAGAACATATTTTTGGTTGGAACTTATTAACATTAATACTATTATTGATGTTAACAAAAAATCTTATTTTAAGTTTAGCTTTAACAATTTTTATTATTGGAATAACTTATATTATCTTTTATGGAGTAATTAAAAGGTCTAAAAAATTTTAAGAAGATTAATTATAATGAGTTACTTATTTAATTTATGCTTTAAAATATTATTCAAATAATGTAAAGTATAAAGGGGAATAAATAATTTATTAGTCGTAAGATTAAGCTCTTTTAAAGAAGCAACAACGATTATTTTAAGTTGATAATTTTTAATATATAAGTCTAAACTTTTCGCCTTAGTGTTGTAAGCACTTTTAATTTCAATTGGAATAATATTGTTATCCTTTTCAATCATAAAATCTATTTCTGAAGTCCGATGAGTGTAATAAAAAACTTCGTTATATAATCTAGTTAAAGTATTAGCGGCATAGTTTTCACAAATAATTTCTAAAAATATTTTATCTTGTTCTTGATATTTAGCAATATGTTTATATTCAAATATTTTTGTAAGTAAACCAACATCAAAATAAAATAGTTTATAATGATTGAGTTCAATATTACTACTAATAGGTAAGTTAGCACTTTTTATAGCCTTGATTTGATTAATTAAGCCATAATACTTTTTCCTTCCCCGAATTAATAGTACTAGCTTTTTTTAATAATTTTGCTTGAAATTTTTGATTGTCTTTAGCTAGCATTATTCCAATATTTTTCCACAAGTTTAGTAATTTTAAAGTATTATTAGCATATTTTGTGAAGTCATTTTCATAAGTTGTTAATAATATTTTTGTATATATTCAAAATCTAAAGGATACATTTAAAATAAATTTATTCCTTGTAAAAAATAAAACAAAAAGAAAATAAATAATGATACCGTGTAAAAATTTTCTAGTCTTTATATAATAATATAAGTTTGTGAATATTTAGACTAAATTTTTAACTTATATTCACAAAAGAAAACCTTTACTTTTATTATGAAATTAAGTTATACTATAGGTATAAATAAAAAAGAGGAGGATGAGAATTATGTTAAAAATATTTAGACCAGCACCAGAAATTGAACGCCTACCTAAAGAAAAAATAGATCCTGAATATAAAAAATTAAGACTTCAGGTTTTTATTGGTATTTTTGTTGGATATGCTGCTTATTATTTAATCCGGAAAAATTTTTCAATAGCGATGCCGTTTTTAATCGAACAAGGATATACTAAGGCTGAATTAGGGTTTGCGTTATCAGCAATTTCAATTTCATATGGGATAAGTAAGTTTGTTATGGGAACAGTGTCTGATAGGAGTAATCCAAGATATTTTTTACCGGCGGGATTATTACTGTCAGCCATAGTTAGTTTATTAATGGGATCTATTCCATTTTTCACTTCATCTGTTACCATTATGTTTATTATGTTATTTATTAATGGTTGGTTCCAAGGAATGGGTTGGCCTCCAGCAGGTCGAACACTTGTCCATTGGTATAGTCTTAATGAGCGTGGAAATAAAACAGGGATTTGGAATGTTGGACATAATGTAGGTGGGGGATTAATGGCTCCAATAGCTTTAGCAGGAACAGCAATATTTACTGGAAGCATGTATGCAAGTTATTCTGGAGTTTTCATTTTACCAGCAATAGTCGCTATTTTTGCAGCTATTTTAGCATTTGTTTTAATGCGTGATACTCCCCAATCTGTAGGACTCCCACCTATTGAAGAATATCGTAATGATTATCCAACAAAAACTCACGCTTCAATAGAAAAAGAATTATCAACAAAGGATATTTTATTTAAGTATGTATTAAATAATAAATGGGTTTGGATGATTGCTATTGCTAATATTTTTGTTTATTTTGTACGTTATGGAGTATTAGATTGGGCACCAACTTATTTAAGTGAAGTGAAAGACTTTGATATGAGTCAGTCTAGTGTAGCTTACTTTTTATATGAATGGGCAGGTATTCCAGGAACATTATTATGTGGTTGGATATCAGATAGAGTCTTTAGAGGTCGCCGTGGACCAGCAGGATTTGTTTTCATGCTTGGAGTGTTAATTGCTGTTATAGTTTATTGGGTAAATCCTCCTGGTAACCCAGGGGTAGATATGTTTTGTTTAATTGCGATTGGATTTTTAATTTATGGTCCTGTTATGTTAATTGGATTACAAGCACTTGATTTAGTACCTAAAAAAGCTGCTGGAACAGCTGCTGGATTAACAGGTCTTTTTGGATATTTAGGTGGTTCTTTAACTGCCGAAGCTTTAATGGGAATTATTGTTGATAAAGCAGGTTGGGATGCTGGATTTATTTTACTAACAGCTTCTTGTGCTTTAGCAGCAATTGTGTTTGCCACAACTTGGAATTTACGTGGACAAGAAGTTGTAAAAGGCTAAAAGCAAAGAATAACTATTTATAGATTATTAAAAATTCTAAAATGTAATAAGAAAAGTGTAAGATTTTTACATATTTTGTAAAAGTCTTGCACTTTTAAGTGTTTAAAGTAGTATTATACTTTATAAATATTATTTTTAAAATCTATAAAATACTTGTATTGTTTGGCTGAAATATTATAAAACATTTAAATAGCTTTTATATGACAAAAAATAACATTTGTCTTAAATAGTATTTTTTGCTATAATTTACTTAAATAAAAGAGAAGTAATAAAATAGGTTAAATATTTTATAAAAACTAAATATTAAACAATGTAAGAATTTATTAAATTTAAAAATTTGTGATAATATAAAATATTAAAACAATAAATCTATAATATATACAGGAGAAAAATGGATAACAGTATTGAAAGAATGAATAAGCAAGAAAATAAGGCCTTGTATGAATATTTAGCAGAAAATATTAAGTCTCGTTATAAAGTAATTCAAAATATTGAAACAGCTAATTCTTACGAAGAGATAATTGATAAAAAAAAGCCTTATTATATTAGTGAAGAAAAAATTATCTTTAAAGAAGATTCAATTGAATTATTAGGTATTAAAAAGAGTGATGAAATTCCAGAACCAAAATTAATAACCAAAGATTTAATAATTTATCAAGGAAAACTTAATTATAAAAGTAAACGTATAAAGTCTAATAACATTAATATTTTAAACGAAATAGTAGAAATTAATAAAAATTTATTAAGCGAAGAAATAGCAATTCTTAAAGAAGATATTAAAGCTTTTTTAATCTATAACAAGGCTAAAAAAAATTTAGGTGAATATCGTAAACTTCATTCAAAAGTTTATACAATTTCTAAAGATTTGGAGAATAATCAAGATGTAGAATTAGTTTTAGCCGTAGGTAAGTTAAAAATGGGTAATTTGAACTTACATATTTTTGAACAAAAAGTAGGAATTGAACATAATAAAAATAATTATAAAATAGAACTAGAACAAGAGTATAAATTAAATAGTTTGTTAGTTGAACAAATAGAATTAAATAATAAAAGTATAGTAATGGAAAATAAAAGTCGAGAATTTTCATTAGAAGAAATAATAACTTTCAATGAAGAATTATATCAAGCTTTAGTACAAGAATATGAAGTAGATAAAATTCATTTGGATAAAGAATTTTATAAAATCTATTTTAGAGAAGTTGATAAGCGTTATTTAATTCAAGATTATGAAAAGATAATTAAAGAATTAGAAGCTGATGGTAGTGATTTAAAAGAATTAGGAAGTTTATTTAATCCTTTAGAATCGTATAAAATTGAAGAAAATAAAGTAGTGTTAGATGAAAATGATGTTTTATTCCCGCTTGTTTATAATGAAGAACAATATCGTATTTTAAAAGTATTAGAAAATTCACGAGGAATAACGGTTCAAGGCCCACCAGGAACTGGTAAAAGTCATACAATTTCTAATATTGTTTCGCACTATATGGCTAATGGTAAAAGGGTATTAGTAACAAGTGAAAAACCAGAGGCATTAAAGGTTGTAATTGAAAAAATCCCTAAAGATATCCAAAATTTAGTTGTTCCATTATTATCAACTGATCCTGAAGAAAAAAAAAGAACTGAACATAGTATTGCTGGAATTGAAGCTATTATTGAAAATTTTGATAAAATAGAAACTGAAAGAAAAATAGTAGAAAGTAAAAATAAACTTGGAGCAATTAGACAAGAAATAAATAAAATAAATACTAAAATTTATGAAGATAAATTAAGAGAAAATAAAAAACATCAAATAGGAAATGAAGAAAAAACTTTAATTGAATGGACTAAAGTATTAGATAGTTATTCAGGAAAATACCAAGTTTCTTGTGCGAATATCCCTTTAAGTGAAGAAGAATTTTATAAAATTATCAAACTTAAAAAAAGTGTAGGCCATTTACAATATACTAAGCCAGTAATTGCCAAAGAGGAAATTTTAACAGTTGAAGAATATTTATTATATACTAAAAGTTTTGAAAATATAACTCAAGAAGTAAAAGTTGAGTATAATTATTTAACAAATAATTATGATGAATTAAAAATTAAAATGGATATATTAATAGATTTGAAAAAAAAACCAATTGCTAATATTTTTACAGAATACCAACAAATACTTAAAATCGTCGAAGAGTGTAACCAAGAACTATATAAATTAGAATATAAATATGAAAGCAGTAACTTTAAAGCGAGTATAAAAGATCAAGAACAACTTATACTAGATAATGAAGGATTAATTAATAAAGAATCTTGGAGTATTATTGATAAAAATGTAAAAGTTAAAAAACTTTTAAAAGAATTTTCTGTTGCTTATGAATATGAAGAATTTCATCTAATACTTAAAGATTATTTAAAATACATTAAAATTATTAAGTTTAAAGCTCAAGAATTAAATAAAATAAAAAGATATAACCTTGAGGAAAGCACTTTGAATATTTTAAGTTATAATTTAAATTTATTTGAGAATATCCAAAGTTTAATTACAGAAAATACTACAATAGAAACTTTGAAAAGTTATATTATTAAAAATAAGTCTGATAACGTTATTTTAAAAATGAGAAACTTTTCAGATACGGCTCAAAAACTTTATGCCACATTAAAAAGTCAATTAATAACAATAGAGCAGTATTCATTAATACTTGATAAAATAAAAAATGATCTTAAAAATAGTGAACAAGTTGAGGGAGTAAGTACCGCATTAAATAAATTATCAGAAGTTGATATAAAATTCATTGAAGATAATTTAGGATTAGATTATTATACAATTCAAAATAAGTGGCACCAAGAATTTATTTATGCTTATCTTAATAAATTACAAGATAATACGGAATTGAAAGCAGAATTAACTAAGTATAAAAAATTTGAAAGAGATATCTTAGAAGAAATTATTGTTAGTTCAACTTGGTTAAAACAGATAACTAAAATTGATAATGAAATGAAAGCTAAAATTAGTGAATGGAATATTTTAAATGGAAAGATGGGGAAAGGAACAGGTAAAAAAGATAAATTAAGAGTTAAAGAAATTAGAAAATTATTAAATGAAATTCAAAAGGCGATACCGGTTTGGATAAGTCCAATTAGTCATGTTATTAGTAACTTTCCTTTAAATGAAGCAAATAAATTTGATTTAATTATTATTGATGAAGCTTCACAAAGTTCATTAGACCAATTAGTTTTATTGCAAAGAGGTAAAAAAATAATGATTGTTGGGGATGATAAGCAAATTAGTCCAATTAGTTTTATGATGATCAGTGATTTTGAGGAACGAACTCAAAGATATTTTGGAACTAATAAGCCAAACTTTTTAGATTATGATACAACATTATTTGATTACGGAAAACGTACATTTAATCAAATAATGTTAAAAGAGCACTTTAGATGTGTTGAAGAAATAATTAGCTTTTGTAATAAACAGTATTATAATAATCAAATAATTCCTTTAAGATATGTTCCATCTAAAGAAAGATTTGCTAAGTCAATTGAAGTTAAATATGTGGAAAATGCAAGAAGTGAAAATAAAATAAATATTGAAGAAATAAAATATATCATTCAGTTAGTCCAAAAATTATTAGCTGATGAAACTTATAAAAATAAAACTTTTGGCTATATTAGTTTATTAGGTACTGAGCAAGCAAGTAAACTATATGAGCTATTAATTAGAGTTATTGGAACAGAACAATTAGAAAAAGTAAAATTTAAAGTAGGAAATGCTTATTCTTTCCAAGGAGATGAACGAGATGTAATAATTTTATCATTTGTTCATGGAAGTGGAAATAGATTTCATCCTCAAACTAGAAAAACTGAAGAGCAAAGGTATAATGTAGCAGTATCTCGAGCACGAGATCAATTAATTTTAGTATCTTCTTTGCAAATTGAAGACATCAATAATGTTGATTGTCAAAGATATAAATTATTAGAATATTGTTTAAATTATGACAAATACCAACATATTTATGAACAAAATAAAGATAAATTAGATTCACCATTTGAAGAAGAAGTCTATAAATATTTATTAGAAAAAAATTATTTTGTAAAACCTCAAGTTAAAGTAAATAACTATAAAATAGATTTTGTAATTGAAGGTACTGATGATAAAGTAGCACTAGAATTAGATGGAGAACGTTATCATAATTTAGATAATTTAGAATATGATACAAAACGTCAGCTCCAACTAGAACGAGTAGGATGGGACTTTATTAGAATTAGGGGAAGACATTACTATCAAGATAAGCCTAAAACTTTAGATAAATTAATTAAAGAATTGGCAAATAGAAATATTTACCCTCAAGAAATTATCGAACAGCAGCAGTAAAGATTAAAGGAAATAACAACTAATAATGTAGCAAATATACTATTAAAAAATAAAATTCGGAAGGGAAACTTTTCTTCTGAATATTTTTGTTATACCGTATTTTGGTGATGTAGTTTATAATTATAGTTTTTGAATAATTGTAAGTTTTATTTTCTTATAAATATAATTTCTATCTTTTGTTAAGCCTGTTGTACATTATTTCGTGTAAAAAATCAAGATAAAGAAAAAAATAAAAATAAATATTAATGTGACTTGAACTTGTAAAAGTGAAAAAAGAAATAAAGAAAGTTAAATAAGCATTAAATAATGTTTAACTTTAATAGGTGAATATATAATTTTTAGTACAATAATAATTAAAAATCTTACATTTTAGATAATAGTGTTTTATAAACAACTTTAATAATATGGGAAAATATAAAAAAGCTTTACTAAAACGATTTAGTTTGATATAATTTTTTTGTAAACGTTAAGTATTAGTAAAAGCAGTAACTGAATTAGAATTTGTAATAAATTTTGGGTATCAAGTATAGGATAAACTATTAACTACTGTATCTTTTAAAAATGAATCAATGCAATTTAATTAATAATATCTTGGATAACAAAGGAGATGAACTATAGTATAGCATTTAATATTTTGAACTAACTCTTTTTTATATTAATATGCTTGGGAAAATTGTTGAATACACTATATGATAATTAAATATTAATAAGCTTTGAGATAATAATTTTTATTAATTATAGAGTTAATAATATAAAATAGAAGTAATTATAGTTAGACAAATAATTAAATTTAAACTATTTTAAAAAAGATTTTGCTAATGTAAAAATTTATATTAAAAAGGATAAAATTTATTTTTATAATTACTATTATAACTTGAAAATAAGTAAAATATGTATTATTAATTAATTTTGGGTATATCATAATTCAGTAGATGGTTAGTTCAGCTAAGAGAAAAAACTTAATATATTTATTAACATTAGGAATAGCTGTCTTCTTACAAAAGTATATTATTAAGGGGATAATAGATTAATAATTAAATAAAGGAGTAAAATGCAAAAAAAATTTGAAGATAAAATTGTATATCAAATTTATCCTAAAAGTTTTAAAGATAGTAATAATGATGGAATTGGTGATATTCAAGGTATAATTGAAAAATTAGATTATTTACAAGAATTAGGTGTTGATTATATTTGGTTAAGTCCAGTTAATAAATCACCACAATACGATAATGGTTATGACATATCTGATTTTAATGATATTGACCCAATCTTTGGAACTTTAACTGATTATAAGCAACTGATTAAAGAAGCAAAAGTAAGAAATATTAAAATTATGCTTGATTTAGTCTTAAATCATGTTTCTAGTGAGCATAAATGGTTTAAACAAGCTTTACAAGGTAATAAAAAATATTATAATTATTTTATTTGGCGTGATAAACCCAATAAAATAAAAACTTTTTTTTCTAAAAGTGCGTGGACTTATAAAGTAGAAGTAGGAAAATATTATTTTCACTTATTTGATGAACATCAACCAGATTTAAATTGGGAAAATCCAGAAGTACGTGAAGAAATTTATAAAATGGTGAATTACTGGATTAATCTAGGTGTTAAAGGATTTAGATTAGATGTTATTGATTTAATTGGTAAAGACCCTGATAATTATATACTTGGAAAGGGTCCAAAATTTTATAAATATTTGAATGAGTTACATAATAAAACCTTTAAAGATGATATTTTAACAGTTGGGGAATGCTGGGGATCCTCTATTGAAGAATCTACAAAAATGTGTACCCAAGGACTTACTCAAGTATTTCATTTTGAACATTTAATAACAACAAATGGTGAAACAAAATGGGAACAATCACCAATTAACTACTCTAAAATAGTAAAAATAATTCAAAAATGGCAAAATCAATATCATAAATCACAAAATTGGGTTATGAATAATCATGATATGCCAAGATTAATTTCTCTTTGGGGTGATGATAAAGTTTACAAATATGAATGTGCAACATGTTATGCAACCTTATTCACAATGTTGCGAGGAACACAGTATATTTATCAAGGAGAAGAAATAGGGATGAGTAATGCTTATAAATATCAGATTAGAGAATATAATGATGTTGAATCGCTAAATGTTTATCAAGCCTTAAAAGATAGTAATTTAAGTGATGAAATAATTATGAAAAAAATTGCTTTAATTTCAAGAGATAACGCAAGGGTACCAATGCAGTGGACTAGTCAAGGTAATCGAGGATTTTCTAAACAGCAACCATGGATTGATTACAATCATCATGATACAGCAAATGTAGAACAAGATATTAAGAGTACTACTTCAATTTATCGTGTATATCAAAAATTAATTAAATTAAAAAAAACCTACTATAAACAATATATTGATCAAGACTTAGACTATATTACTTATCATAATGGATTAATCGAATATGCTAAAAGTGATATAGTAGTAATTTGTAATATGTCGGCGACGGATGTTATGTATGAAGTAAAAGGAAAAGTAATATTTAATAATTATACTAAGTATAATGGTATGTTTCAACCATATCAAGCATTAATAATAAAAAAAGTATAAAGAGATTTAACTCTTTATACTTTGTTATGTATAAATACTTTTATTTTTAGAAATTGTAAAAGTATCATAAACAATTCTTGATTCTTCATTATTAAATAATCTTATCATCTCATTGATAGCAAGTTGAGATTTTTTTTCAATATTTTGAACAACTGTATAAATAGGATAGTCTATATAATTAATTAAAGCTATTCCATCAAATCCTGAAACTTTTTTTTGAATATTTAATTTACTTAAAGCTTTAGCACAACCGATTGCCATCATATCATTAGCACAGATAAAACAATCAAAATTATGGTGTTTCAAAACTATATTATAAGCTATAATATCTTGATATTGACAATCAAAAACAATTAAATTTAAATTGTTTTCGTTAGAAAACTGCTGTATACCCTGTAACCTTTTTTGAGCCAATATATCATCTTTGGGGCCTGATAAATATAAAAGGTGTTTATCAGTTTGAGTGTCAATTACTTGTTTAGCAATTAAATATTGAGCAGTACAGTCATCAATTGCAATAGAAGATGTATTGTAATCTTTAATTGGAATATCAATAATAACAGTTTTAAAATCTGGATTATTAATAAAACTGTAAAATTCATCTTTATTTTGATTAATTCCAAACAAAATAATACCACCAATATTTAATGATTTTAAGTAAATAATAAGTTCATCTATAGTTCGTTCTTTAAAAATATCATCAAATAAAATAATAATATCTAATTTGTTATGAGCATACTTAAAAATAGAAGTGGTGTATTTAATTGTTAATTCATCAATAAAAGATTTATTACGACTTGATTTAACAATAAAGGCCACTTTATTTTTTTTTTTAGTAGACAAACTCCTAGCATAGTGATTAGGAATATAACCTAATTCTTTAGCTTTTTGAATAATTAAATTTTTAGTTTGAGGATTAATATCAGTATAACCGTTTAAGGCCTTAGATACTGCTGAAGATGAAACATTACAAGCTTTAGCAAGTTCTTTTATAGTCATAGTACTCCTAATAGTATAGAAAAATTATAACATAAAATTATTTAAATATTAAAAAAATACAAAAACACTTTACTAAAACGGTTTAGTTTGGTATAATTTTAATGTAAACGTTAACATAACATAAAATAAAAAAAGGAGATGGAGATATTATGAAAAAATTAATGTTCATTTTAGTTTTTGGAGCAGTAATATTAGCAGGATGTGGTTCTACTAATTCAGAAGAAGTAGATAAATTAGTAGTATGGGCAATGGGAGATGAAGGTAATCATTTATCAGAATTAACTGATAAATATCAGGAAGAAACAGGTATTGAAGTTGAAGTTGTAGCGATTCCTTGGGATCAAGCACATGATAAATTATCAACTGCTGTAGCTTCTAAAAGTGGACCAGATGTAATTCAATTGGGAACATCATGGATAACAGAATATGCTGAGTCTGGAGCTTTAGCAGATTTATCAGAATTTAGTGAAGATCAATTTGATTCATCATTGTATTTTGAGGGTGCAGCTGATACAATGGCGGTTGATGGAACAACATACAGTATACCTTGGTATGTAGATGCAAGAGCATTATATTACAGAACTGATATTATTAAAGAAACATGTGGATTAGATGCTGCCCCAACAACTTGGGATGAAATGTTTGAATGCTCTAATAAATTAGCTGATAGAGGAGATGACCAATATGGTGTAGCATTTGATATATCAGATCAATTCTTTTTTGTACAATATGCTTGGCAAAATGGTTGGGATGTATTAGATGAAAATGGGAAAATTAATGTTCAAGATGAAAAATTTATAGAAGCAATGGAATATACTCAATCATTTATAAAGAGTGGAGCTACAACTTTAGATATGGCTGACATTGATATAACTCAGACATTTTCTGATGGAAGATTTCCCTTTTTCTTTTCAGGACCATGGTCAGTAAATGTATTATTAGAGGCTAATCCTGAATTAGAAGATAAATTTTCTATTGCTCCAGTTCCAGCAGGGGATGCAGGGAGTGTTGCATATATGGGAGGTAGTAATTTAGCTATTTTTGAATATTCTGAAAATAAAGAAGCAGCAGCCGATTTAATTAACTGGATGGTTACACCAAAACAACAAACTGATTGGTATGATATAGCTAAAAGTTTACCTGCTCAAAAATCAGTATGGGAAGATCAAGAATTTTTAGATTCAGGATTTGAAATGGATGTTTGGAATGAAATATTAAAAAATGCCAAACCAGTACCTATGTTGAGTAACTGGGAAGAAGTAGCTCAAAAAATTGTAGATGCTCAAGAGAATGTAATAGCAGTTGAAGAGGATCCAGCAGAAGTAGCCGAAGAGTTGCAAGGAGAAATAGATGAATTAATGGATAAATAAGGAGAATTATGAAGTCTTATACAAAATATTTTTGGTTCTTTGTAACACCAGCCTTAATATTATTATTAGCATTTTATATTCTACCGATATTAATAGCCGTAGTAATAAGTTTTACAGATATGGATTTAGCAAGTATGGGTAATTTATCGTTATTAAATTTTATTGGTTTTGATAATTATAGAGATTTATTTACTGATGAAGAATTTCGTAAAGTTTTATTTAATACATTTTATTATGTAATTATAGGTGTGCCATTAGTAGTGATATTTTCACTACTAATAGCAACAGCTATTAATTCTTTATCACAAAAGACATCAGAAATATTTAGAGGAATATACTATTTACCATCAATTACAAATATTGTTGCTGTTTCATTTGTATGGATGTTTTTATATTCTACTTCAAATGGATTAATAAATTATATATTAATGAATTCTAATATTATTCAAGAGCCGATTAAATGGTTAACTGATCCTTCGGTTGCTAAATTATCATTAATAATTTTATCTTTATGGAAGGGAATAGGATTAAATATGATAATATTTTTAGCAGCTATAAAAGGGATTCCCCAAGATTACTATGAAGCATCTGTAATTGATGGAGCTAATCGTTTTCAACAGTACTTTAAAATTACAATACCACAATTAAGATATGCCATATTTTTTGTAATAATAACGACAACAATTGGTTGGATGCAATTTTTTGACGAAGTGTTTGTAATGATTCAAAGAGAAAGTGCTAATGCTAAATCAATTGCTTTATTTATTTATGAAAATGGATTTTCTAACAATAATTATGGTTATGCTTCAGCAGCATCAATTATCTTATTCATTATTATATTAATAATAACTATTGTAGAATTAAAATTGAGAAAGGAATAATATGAGAAAAAAACAAAGTAAAATAATTATTATTTTTTTGCTTTTAGGATCGGTAATCATGATGTTTCCATTTTTTTGGATGATTATAACTTCGTTCAAAACAGTAGGAGAAGCTAACCAAATGCCGCCAACAATGTATCCTCATAAATTTAGTGTTGATGCTTATCGAAGACTTTTTGAAGCAATGCCTTTCTTTTTATATTTAAGAAATACATTAATTTTAGTAGCCTATGCTTTTTGGGGTCTATTATTAAGTGCGATGGCAGGATATGGATTTTCTAAATATAAATTTAAGCATAAAGAAGTATATTTTGTCTTAGTTTTAGGAACAATGATGATTCCTTATCAAGTAATTATGATACCTAATTTTTTAACATTAAATCAATTAGGATTAGTAAATACTTTTTTAGGAATGGCCTTACCTTCATTAGTTTCAGCTTTTGCTATATTTTTATTTAGACAATTTATGACTTCAATACCTGATGATATAATTGAAGCTGCTAGAATTGAAGGATTAAGTGAAGTTAAAATATTTTTCAAAATTATTTTACCAATGTCTAAACCCGTTATAGCAATTCAGGCAATTTTAGTATTTATCGGATCGTGGAATTCATTCTTATGGCCACTTATTGTAGCTCAAAGTCAAGATAAATATACATTATCAATTGGACTTAGTTTAATGCAAGGGCAAAATACAGCAGATATGCCTGTTCAAATGGCAGGAGCAACTTTAATGTTATTGCCAATTTTAATAATATTTTTCTTCTTACAAAAATATATTATTGAAGGATATAATACATCAGGTATTAAATAAAGGAGCAAAATGCAAACTAAACAATTAAAAGAATTAATTTCACAAATGACAATTGAAGAAAAAATTGGACAACTGGCACAAATAACGGGGGATTTTTTTGATACAAATGCTAAAATTACAGGACCTATGCAGACTATGGATTTAACGGAAAAGGAAATAACTAAAGTAGGGAGTGTTATTGGAATTTTAGATTATAAAAAAGTTAAACAAATTCAGGATATGTATTTAGCTAAAAGTAGATTAAAAATTCCACTAATTTTTATGTCTGATGTTATTCATGGTGCAAATACAATATTTCCTATTCCCTTAGGATTATCTTCAGCTTTTAATGAGGATTTAATTTATGAAGTTGCTAAAATATCTGGTAAAGAAGCGGCTATTCAAGGATGTAATGTAACATTTTCGCCAATGGCTGATTTAGCTTTTGATGCACGTTGGGGAAGAAATATGGAAGGAAACGGTGAAGATCCATATTTAAATGAAAGATTAACCCAAGCATATGTAAGAGGTTACCAACAAAAAGATAAGCAAGGTAATTTACAATTAGCTAGTTGTCTTAAACACTTTGCTGGATATGGTTTAGTTCATGCAGGTCGAGAATATAATACAGTTGATATTTCGCAAAGATTTTTAAAAGAATATCATTATCCAGCTTATAAAAGTGGAATAGATGCAGGGGCTAAAATGGTTATGACAGCTTTTAATACTATTAACTCAATTCCGGCTGTTAGTAATGAAAGTTTATTAAAAAGAGATTTACGTCAAAATATGAATTTTGATTATCCGATTATTTCTGATTGGGGAGCAATAAGTGAGTTAATTTATCATAAAGTAGCACAAAACAAAAAGGAAGCTGCTTTACAAGCTTTTAAAGCTTCTTGTGATATAGATATGATGACTTCTTGTTATCAAAAAGAATTACCTAAATTAATTGATGAAGGACTATGTAATGAAGCAGATTTAGATAAAGCAGTTTATCGCCTTTTAAATTTAAAAAATGAATTAGGACTATTTGAAAATCCTTATGGACAAATTGATGAAGAAGCTTGTAAAAATTTTATTTTAAGTATGGAAATTAAAAATAAAGCAAAAGAAGCTGCTGATGAATCAGTTGTTTTATTAAAAAATGAAGAGAGTATATTACCAGTAAAGAATGAAGAAAAAGTAATTATTTGTGGACCACTGAGTAATACAAAAGAATTAATGGGACCTTGGAGTATATATGGTGATGTATCAGCAATTAGTTCAATTAAAGAATATTTCACTAAACAAAATAAAAATATTAAATACATTGATTACGAGCAAGTATTACAAAATATTGAATTAATAAAAGGAGCAAAAAAAGTTATTTTTTTTGGCGGAGAAACTTCATTTGAAAGTGGAGAAGCACATTCTAAGACAAATATTAACATTGAACAAAAGCAATTAACTGTTTTAAAACAAATAAAAACAATTGTCAAAGATATTGTCTTTGTTAATTTTAGTGGAAGACCTTTAATATTAAGCGAGATTAATATTTATTGTCAAGGAATACTTCAAGCTTGGTTTTTAGGAACAATGACAGCTCAAAGTTTATATGATATTATTTACGGAAACATTAATCCAAGTGGTAAACTAACAATGAGTTTTCCTCGAACAGTAGGACACTGTCCAATATCTTACCGTGATTATCCAACAGGAAGACCAAAAGAATATGCTATTGACGAATATACTTCAAAATATATTGATTGTCTTAATGAACCATTATTTCCTTTTGGACATGGTTTAAGTTATGCTAATATTCAAATTAATAAAATAGTTTATGATAAAGAAGAATTTAAAAAAAATGAAAAAATTATAATTCAAGTAGAAGTAGAAAATTTAAGCAAAATATCTGCTAAACAAACATTACAATTGTATATTAATGATTTGGTTGCTGATGTAATTCGCCCTAGAAAAGAATTAAAAAGTTTTAAAAAATTTAAGATAAATAAATTAATAAAAAAAGAAATAATATTTGAAATAAATAAAGAAATGTTAAAATATATCAATCAAAATGGAGAAGAACAAATAGATACAGGAGATTTTGAAATTATGATTGGTTTTGATTCAACAAATGTACAAACCCAAAAAATAAAATTAATAAAGTAGGTACTATGCAAAATATAAAATTTTTATATACAAAAAATCATAAAATCAAACAAATTTTGAATGATAACATAATGATAAACCAATTAAAAACAAGTGATTTAGATGAGAATTTAATCGAAGTATATTTAAAAACTAAAACAAGTAAAAAAATATATGGATTAATTAAAAATTCACAATATTTTAATAAAAATGATAAAGGAATAAATTATTCAGGGATAATTAATAATATAAAATATGAAATAATTTTTAGTATTAAGCAAAATTATGTCTATATTGATGTTAAAGTTGAGCAGATATCCGAAGCATATGAATTAATCTATACTATGGATATTGGTTTAGGAGAAATTGAATATTTACAATCTAATGAAGCTTATGCTTCTCAATATTTAAATTGTGAAGTTATTAAAGATACTAATGGCTATAATTTATGTATGCGTAAAAGTATTACACAAGCTGGTAAAAATCCATTTTTACAAATAGGATCTTTACAAAAAGTTACTAATTTTTCTACTGATGGATATCAGTTTTTTAAAACGCAATATAAAGAAACTAATAATGTAGAGCATCTAGCCAAAGAGCAGTTACCAAAAGAAGTTTATCAATATGAATTTAGTTTTATAGCATTGCAAACAGAACAACTATTTGGTGATACTAAACAGACTTTTTATTTCAAATATATAGAAAATTCACAAAAATTAGCTAAAGAAGAATTTGAGTTAAAAACAGTGTATCAAAACAAACCGGATTTTCAATTTAAAGAAAATAAAATTAAAAGATTAGAAAATCAAGTAAATAAAGTATTACAAGTAAAAGATTTTACAACTAAGGAAATTAATGAATTATATCCTGAGCAAACCCTTATTGAGAAAACAAAAGAAGAAAAATATTTATCATTTTTTACAAAAAATCATGCGCA
>JBKDZV010000077.1:0-20396 GCA_047971455.1 Mycoplasmatales bacterium
ACTATTAATAACTAAGTTAATAATTTTATATTCTTTAGCAAAAACTGCATCTTTAATAAATATAATTCCTATGATAATAAAAATATAATAGGATGATAAAATTATAATTCGATGAAATACTGCTTCTCCTATTACATGTCCCAACGTTCTATAAATTAAATAATTTCCAGTAAACACTATTGTTATAATATGTAAAAGTAACAATTTTCTACTTTTTTTATTATTTTTATTTTTATATACTACACCTAGACCAATAACATATAAAATAGAATAAATACCTAGCTGAAAAATTGCTTCATAACCAATATTATCAGAAGTCGTTTTGCCAAATAAAATTAAAATCATTTCTAAAACAATATCATAATGTAAAATTACTCCTATAATTATTGGTAATATATATATTATTAATGATAATTTAAAGATATTTTTTACAATGTTACATTTAGCTGTTTTTTTAGACTCGATATACTGTATTAATTTTGATATTCCATATAAAATTAAAGCAATTATTAAAAAAATAGTTAATATTATCATACTTTGTCTTAGTAAATTATTATTAGCTAAATCTTTAATATTTCCTATTAATTGATATTCAATATATATATATACTGGTATTAATACCAATAATACTTTGATTGTATAATCTCTTAACTCATATCTTTTATCAATAAAAATTTTACTTCCTAAATACATTACAATAAATAATGGATAAATAAAAATTAAAGAAGAGGAAAATCCTAAACCAGATAGTAAGATTAATAACAATAACTTATTCGATTTATATTCTTTAAATAAATAAACAAATAAAAATGGAATAATAAAACCATGTAAAAAGATTGAGCCTGTAGGACCCATTTTATATAAATCACTTAAAAATTCATCACTCATAGTAGCGGGTAAAACATAAACTATTTGCCAAATCAAGCCGACACTCATTAAAAGTAAGACAAATTTTTCTTTTTTAGGAAATATTTGTTCTATAATAAAGCCAAAGCAATTAAACAACATTATTACTTCAAAAAATTTATAAAATACCATTAAAAACATATAATTAGCTAATACATCTTTTCCTGAATAATATGTTATAAATGATAATAATCTATAATATCCATCAAAGGTATGCAAATCTGTTGTATTATAGATCATAGTATTTGTTTGAATAGGATGTAATATCATTGGTATATATAGCCAACTATCATATGTGCTCTTTGAAATTACCGCTATATATAATCCAATTACAATTCCTATTATATAAACCATAATTTTCATCTTATTAAAAGTGCTTAACCAACTTTTTAAAGATTGTCTATTAAAGCCACAAATTTTAAAGATACTCAAATAAAACAGTATTAATAATATCCATATAACATTCCTATATAAAGTGAATGTCGTTTGTAATATTATAAATGGAAAACTTACAACTTCAAAAAAAGCTACTAACATTAAAAATCCAAATACAATACTGTATTTAGTTTTTAAATTTAATTTTTGCGATATTAAATATCCACTAAATTCTAAGAACAATACTAATATTACTATAATAAACAAACCTTCTCCCAACATTATCTAATTCGTTCTACTATAACTTATTTTTTAATTATTTTATATATCTTAGCATAAATAAGTATACTTAGCACAACTATATTAGTAATTTAATTCTTTATTTTAAACTATTCTTTTTATCTTAACATTTTCAAAATATTTTAATATTATTAATAAAATTCTCCTTTTAATATATTAAATACTACGATTGAATTTATTAATATAATTATACTACTCTTGACAATTATCGCTATTAGTGTTATTGAAATATTTAGATTATGAACAATTAAAATAGCAAATATATTTATAACTAATGCTTTAATTATATTGAAGATTAAATTTTTCTTATTTAAAATATTTTTAATATTAAATAACATTATTAAAAATATTATTATTTCTGCTATTATTGTTGCCAAAACTCCACCAAATGCTCCATATTTCGGTATTAATAATAAATTTAAAATTATATTTATACTTGCTCCAACAAAAACTGCCTTAGTAAATAAAATACTTTTACCTTTTGGAATAAAATATCCATTTGCTATTATTATTGATCCCGATATTATTGGGATTAATATTGACCCATAAATTAAAATGTAAGAAACAATAAAGTATTGACTATTAAATATAAATTCAACTATATCTTTTCCTATTCCAATAAAAATAAACATTAAACATATTGAAATATATACTACTATATTTAATGCCCTATATATACTATTTTCTATATCTTCTATTTTTTTTATATTCTTCACCATAATTATTGGGGAAACAGAATGTATTATCATAAGTGAGGTTCGTAGTATCATTATTCCATTATTGTATATTGCCACTTCCTTTAATCCTGATATATTTGCTAACATTAATTTATCAATCATTGTGTACATACTTATACATAAATAAGGAAAAAATATAATTAAATACTCTTTATAAGTACTTAATGTTATATATTCTTTTTGGAATTTGTATTTTTTTTTAACTGTTGCTATAATTAATACACATCTTATAAAATTTATGAATGTTACAATTAATAATAAATTTATTAAATTTTCATCATCTTTTACCAATAATAATATTAAAATCAAATTAATTATTGCTGTTAATATTGATACCTTACTATTCAATGTTATTTTTTCTTTAGCAATATTATACCATAATGGCTGGATACTTAAACATAAAATATTTAATATTACTATAGTACTTAATAAAGTATTAAAATTCCCAACAATTGTAACTATAAAAATTATAACTGTTACTAAAATAGAATTTATAATCTGCATACTTAATACACTACTATAAGCATCTTTGCTTACATTATCCAAATACATTTTACTACCATATTCATTTAACCCTAAACTTGAAACTAGTGTACCTAAACTAATAATAGTAATTAAATACACATACATTCCATAATTTTCCTGCGATAAAATACTTGATAAATAAATTACTAAAATTAGTGTAGTTACAGCATTAATAATTCTTTGGATTAAATTAAATATATAATCTTTTTTCATAATTTTCTCCTTATTTATTAAACTATTAACTACTTTTCTATAATTTTTCTCTCTAATTTTATATCTAACATTTTATCCAGTACTAATTTATTTTTTTTTATAGAAAAAGGATTAACTCGGATCAAAAATATAAGTGATTTTAGCCCCATTTTAAAATCAAAATTTGTGATGCAATAATTTACAGTATTTTCACAAATCATTTCATATAATTCTTGTTTAACATTTTTATCATTAGTGTGTTTATAAAATATGACTATTTTTGAATATATCCAATTCAAATCATAGTAAGAAATACTTGATGTTATTGAATTATCATTAGTCTTATTATATATATATAAGGGTTTATTGATTATCCCAAGTTTTATGTGATTTTTATTAGTTGTAATAAATTTATATTTCCAATAAGTATCTTCATATTTTAGATGTTCTTCAAATTTTATAAAAAGATTTCTTTTGATTATTTTAGCCCATGACATCCCTGGCTTATGCATATCTTTATCTTTAACATTGTAAGTATAAGCAATGGCTTTATCTTTATAGTTTTTAATAAAACCATATTTTATAACATTTAACTCTTTGTTTACTGCTATTTTTTTTAATAATAATTCTATTGCATTAGTTTTTATTTTATCATCAGAATCAATAAACATTAACCATTCTCCTGAAGCATTTGCTACTCCAGTATTTCTTGCACCACCTAGGCCTAAATTGCTTGAATTTTTTACTATTATTGTAGACTGTTTTTTTATTCTTTGGGCAATATTAGCAGAATTATCGTTCCCACAATCATCAACTAAAATGATTTCTATATCATCTAAATAATTTAAAGCAGCATTATATACAGAATTATAACACTCTTCAAGATATTCTTCTACATTATAAAACGGAATAATAATGCTTAATTTTTTCATAAATACTCCTCTTAGCTTTTATTGTTAAACAAATAGGTGGCTCCACTTATCTTTAATTGTTTCCCAGTCATATATTTCTTTTTTATACTTTAATTTTTCTTTATACACTTTTATATTATCTAAAGTATTATCTAATTTTTCTTTAAATTCATCTGGAGTAATATTATTTTTTAATAAAAAAGTATTGTCTAATACTATATCTTCTGCTGATAAATAAGTATTTCTAATAACTGGAATTAATCCTTTTTTTATACTTTCAATCGTTGCTAGTGGATATCCTTCATAATCACTAGTTATTAATAAAAATGAAAATTTAGATAACTCTTCTTCTAAATTATTTGTTCTCTTATGTAAGTGGATATTTTTTGAATCCCCTATCATTTTTTTTATGTTTTGTTTGTCTTTACCGTCCCCATAAATATGTAATTCATATTCTGGTATTTTTTTTAATAAATTAATTGCTATATCAAAACGTTTATGTTTATTAATAAGTCTAGCAGGCATTATTATATTTTTATTATAACTTTTCTTTTCTTCAACTTTCATTTCACTTGTATGTCTTACCACTATTACATTATTAAAAATTTTTTCTAATTCTTTTTTTTCTTGTGGACTTAATGTTACTATAACATCTACTCTTTTTTTTACTTTTTGAATTAACTTTTTATTATTATTAAAATATATAAATCGTTTTACCCAACTAGCAATTGTTTGATGTTGTACAAGAACAATTTTATTCTTAAATTTATCTAGACCATTTATATCTTTAGGATAGTTAAGTAAAATATAATCGTAATTATAATTTTTACTTTTTAAAAATTTTTTTATTGCTTTAGCTTTGATAAAAGGAACTCTATGTAATTGTCTTTTCATAAAGTTTGGTCCTAAAATAAAGGGGGACATTGAATTATACTCATCTGATATTGGACCTTGAGCTAAGATTTCTATTTTTATTTCTTCACTATTTTTAAACATTTTAACTAAGTTACTAGTAAAAGTTTGAATACCTCCCAAACTTGCAATTGGTTCTCCTATTATTAAAACTCTTTTCATTTTCTTCCTCTTTTACAAATTAACTTCATTTATAAAAACTTTTATTTTTTGTTTTTGTTCTTTATTAATAACTTTTCGTACATTTAAATAATATCCAATAAAATGTTCACTCATAATATTTTTTACTTCTCTTTTACTTAATTTATTATTAATAAGTTGATATAATCTTGTAAAAGCTAATAACGAAGTTTCAATATATTTATCACTAATAACATTACTAATAGAATTTTCTCTTTCATCTAAATATTCCAAAACTATATTAGAAGTTAAACGAATTTTTGCTACTTTTACATAACAACTATATAAAAATAATAAATCTTGTGAACGACAATCTTCGTAAAACATTATTTTATTGTCTACAATAAATTGTTTTTTAAATAAACTTCTCTGGTTACATACGTTTTTTATTTGCGGCCATAAATCTTTTTTTTGATTACTATCTTTATCTTTTAAAATAATTTTATCAGTTAATTTACCATAAGGATTTTTTAAAACAAAAGACGAAATTATTAAATCATAATCTTGATGATATTTTTTATATACTTCGTATAATCCTTGACCAGTAAATTTATCATCTGGATCAATAAAAGAAATAAATTCACCTTTAGCAATTTTTAAACCAGCATTACGAGGTTTCCCAGCGTACCCACTAGGTTTGTCAAAAAATATTAGCTTAACATTATTTAACTTTTTATATTTTTTCATAATATTAATAGTATTATCTTTTGAGCCATCATCAATTATAATAATTTCATAATTTTCTTGTTTAATTCCAAGATTTTGAATTGACTTTATACAAGAATCTAAATACTTTTCTACATTATAACAAGGTATTATAAAACTAATTTCTATCATTTTTTTAAATCCTTTTTAATCATTTTTAAAATTATTATTTGAACAAGCCATTTAATTTTTAAAATATATATTATATTATAAATATTTCTAATTATTTTTCTTTTTGTCATCTAATTCCTAATATTCATTGTATATATCTGTTGTAAATACTCGATATCCGTTTATTTCTTTATCTAATCTATTTGCTACTATTAGTTTGCTTTTTTGTTTAAATTTTTCTAAGTTTTGCTCTATAATAAAATCAAATTCTTGGATATCTTTAATATAAGGCTCATACACTATAATATTCACTTTTTTTTCTAACAATAAATTTATAACATCTATTGTTGCTGATGATCTAAAATTATTTATTCCTTTTTTAGAAACTAATTTATAAAACCCAATTATATCAGCTTTTTCAATTTGTTTTAATATTTCATTAACAATAAATTCTTTTCTTTTTTGATTAGATACTACAACATTTGTTATTAATGGAGAAGTTATATGACCTTTTTCATATTCATATTTTAATTGTTTAGTATCTTTTGGTAAACAGTAACCACCATATCCAAAAGAAGGATTAAAATAGTGTCTTCCAATTCGATGATCATAACCAATAGCATCTAACACTTTTTTAGTTTGTAAATTATTTACTCGGCAATATGTATCTAATTCATTAACAAAAGACACTCGAGTAGCTAAATAAGTATTAGCAAAAAGCTTTACTACTTCTGCTTCTTTTGCTTCCATTAATAATATAGGGACATCTTTTTTCAACGTATTTTTTTTTAATAACTGGGCTATTTGTTCTCCTAATTGTGTAGTATCTCCTACAACAATTCTATCAGGATATAAATTATCATATAAAGCATATCCTTCACGTAAAAATTCAGGTGAAAAAATTATTTTATGTTGCGGATATTTATCTTTTAATTCTTTAGTATATCCAATTGGAACAGTTGATTTAATAATTATCACCTTACTTTTACTAACATTATTATTAATGTCTTTTACTACATTTTCTATTGAGTTAACATCAAATTTTCCTTGAACATCATCATAATCTGTATTAGTTGCTATAAATATAAAATCAGCATCTATATATGATTTTGTCTTTGTCGTATATGTAACATTTACTTTATTAATATATTTATTAATATACTCATCATTAATAGGACTTTTTCCTGCTTGAAGATTTTGAATTTTTTCCTTATCAATATCTATTACAGTAACTTCTTCTGTAAATCCTAAAATTAAAGCATTTGCCAAACCAACATATCCTGCTCCTACTACACTAATATTCATTATTTTCCTCTTTTTTTATAATTGCTATTTCACTAACTATTTTACCAATATCTTGATTCAAACGTGCTATATGAAATTCTAAAACAAAATTGTTATACATTAAATAAACAAACATTACCATTAACATTATATCATATCTATTTCTTAAAGATAAACTATCAATAAGAAAATTTGTTAAAATTGGAGTATTTATTAATAAAATTATTACTAATATAATATAATTTAAAAACATATATTTAAAATTAATTTTATAACGTTTAATCATAATATGCATTCTAATAAAAATTAAAAATATAAAAATATATAATCCAATTAATACAATATTCATTTATCTCCTTTAATAATCAAATAAAATTGCCAAAATTTGCTCTAGCATAAAACTACCTGAATTTACAAAGCTAAAATGGCTATTACCATTTTTTCTTTCATTCATTTGAACAGCAACTTCGGTTATTTTATAACCTTGTTTTATATGTTTAGCTATGTGGGTAGGTTCATTTATTACTGAATATTCACTTAGTTCTTTAAAAATATGTTTGCTGAATATTCTTTGTCCTGAAGTTGGATCTGTTACTTTATTTTTAAATCCTGTTTTAATATATAATAATGCTACTAAAACTCGAGAGCCTATCATTCTCATAGTCCATGGCTTACGTTTGTCTAAAAATCGTGAACCAATTACTATATCATTTCCTTTAATCATTGAGTCTATCATCTGTAAAATGTATTTTGGTTGATGTTGACCATCACCATCATGTTGTAATAAAAAATCATAATCATTTTTCATAGCGTATATTATTCCCGTTTTTATGGGTCCACCTATTCCTTGATTTATACAATGAGAAATATAAGGATAATTTTTCTCTTGTAATATTTTCTTAGTATTATCTGTTGAACCATCATCTATAATTAAATATTCAATTACATGTTCTTGAGAATTTTGACTAATCCACTCTTTTAATTCTTCAATAGTATTAACAATGGATTCTGCTTCATTATAAGCAGGTATTACTATTAATCCACGCATAACTCTCCATTTTTCTATTTTTATTACTAATTTAATAAACTTATCATCATTTTTATTGTATCACATTTTTGTTATTTTGTTTTATTTTTTTAATATTATTTATTTGAATATTCTTCAACATATCCATATTTTATTACATTTACTTCTTCATCCTTTTTAATTTCCTAAGGACTATTACTAACTTAAACATTATACCATAAATTTATTTATATATATATGCTAAAAGACTTAATTCTTTATATTAGAATCAAGTCTTTTGGCGTTCTTATTTTTTGACATATTTAAATATATTATTCTAACTCAACCCTTCAATTTCCTCTGTTTCAAAATCATATTTAATATTCATAATATTAGGAACTTTACCTAATCCTGGCATTGTTAATACATTACCACAATAAATAACAATAAACTTAGCCCCAGCATAAACTTTAAGACCGGTAATATTTATTGCAAATGGTTCTTTAGTAAAACGATTTTTAGGATCATCGCTCAGTGACATTGGAGTTTTTGAAATACAAATTGGATAATCTTTATATTGAGTTGTTTTAATTTGTTGTAATTGTTCTTTGGCTTCTTCTGTTAAATTATATCCTGTTGCTCCATAAGCTTTTGTCACAACATTAAATATTTTATCTTCTATACTATCTGCCAACTCATATAATGGTGTAGGAATTTTATCGTTATTAGCATTCATAACTTTTTTAGCAAGTTCAATTCCCCCTTCAGCTCCTTTGGTAAATACCTCATTAATAGCAAAATTATAATTATTATCACTCAACCACTTAGTTACAAATTCTAATTCTTCTTCTGTATCTGTTTCATGTTTATTTAACGTTACTGTAAAGTCTATTCCATAACTTTTAATATGATCAATGTGCTGTTTTAAATTTTTAATTCCCTCTTTAACATCTTTCTTAGCTGAATATTCTTGTAAACAAGGAATTGTTGTTACAACTACAACATGACTTACATTAAATTCTGCTGCTTTAGATACTAAATTTAAAAATTTTTCTGCTCCTAATTCAGTTCCAAATCCGGCTTCAACAACGGTATAATCACTCATTGATACTGCCATTTTTGTTGCAATCAGTGAATTTGTTCCATGAGCTATATTAGCAAAAGGTCCAGCATGTAAAAAAGCCGCATTTCCTGAAAGAGTTTGAACTAGGTTAGGATTAATTGCTGTTTTCATTAATACCGCAATTGCTCCTCTTATTTTTAAATCTTTTACATAAACTTCTTTTCCTTCTTTAGTATATCCAATAATTATATCTTCTACTCGATTAGTAAAATCTTCTAAACTTGTACAAATTCCAATAGTTGCCATAATTTCACTAGCGGCAGTAATTGTAAATCCTTCATTTCTCTCTACCCCATTAGCTGTGCTTCCTTGAGCTAACAAAATATTTCTTAAGGTACGATCATTAATATCTACACATCTTTTAAACAAAATATTATCTTTATCTAAATTAAGTTCATTTCCTTGATGTAAATGGTTGTCAATTGTTGCTGCTATTGTATTATTTAAAGTTGTTATTGCATGAAAGTCTCCTGTAAAATGTAAATTAATATCTTCGACAGGATAAACTTGTGAATATCCTCCGCCACAAGCTCCTCCTTTTGTTCCAAAAACTGGTCCTAATGAAGGTTCTCTTACACAAACAATTGAACTTTCACCTAATTGATTTAGAGCATCATTTAAACCAATAGCTAATGTTGTTTTACCAACTCCTCTACTATTTGGTGATGTAGAAGTTATCAAGACTAATTTCCCTTGTTTATTACCACGTAATTTACCATTAACTTTAGTAATGTATGGTCCAAAATTATAAGTTTCATTTTCGGGTATTCCTAACTCCTTTGCTACATCTTTAATTGGTCTAGCTTTGTATTCCTTTGATATCTGGTTATCACTTTTCATAATCATACCTCCGCTTTCAATTTTTTTAAATTATAGCATATAAAATCTACTTAGATGTTATTTATTATTAAAAAAATAACACTTAAATTAAGTGTTATTTTTTTCTAACATGTTTTTGTTTTTATAATTGTATTTTTTAAATACAATTAACCTTTTCTTTTCATTACTTTTCTTCAGGAATTTCTGCTATATTATTTCCTTCTTCATCATATAATTCAGAATTTTTATTCTTTAATTTATCTTCTGATTCTTGTGTAATAAAGTAGTAATCAGTGTATAAAGCCGGATTTTCATCTTCAAAGTCTACATCAGTATCACTTGAAGGAATATATTTACCATCAACTTTTGTAAATTCAATATCTTCTTCTATCCAAGAATCAGACATCATAGATCCTTCTTCTAACCATTCATCATAATAAATCATCTGTGAAACTGCCATTTTATACTGATTGATATTAAATGTATATATTTTATTGCCAATTTTAACAAATTCGATAGTAAATGAATCATTCATAACTTCATTCACCATGTTGTTAACTTGAAGAGCATTCCAATCAGGTTCAATCGCTTTAACCATATCTTCATATAACTTATATTGATAATCAAAAGCATCTGCTACATATTTAGTTGCTAATACAGGTTTGAAAAACATATGAACATTATAAGTATCCTTTTCACTTCCTTTTGTTATATCACCAATTCTATATTCAGTTGCTTTAGCAAAATCTACTCGCATTTCATTAATCATCTCATTTACTTCTTCCATAGTAGAAGTTCCATATTCAAAGGTTGTAAAAAGATTAAATAAAACTTCAGTTTCTTGATCTTTAATTTCCACTGTTGTATCTTCTTCCCATGATTCTAGCGCCGCTTCATTATCCTCAATATCTTTAGTCAAAGAAGCATAATAATCATCAACATCTGTTTTTACTTTATCAACCTGTCCACAACCACTAAGTACAAAAATTCCAACTACTAATAAAGCAATAATTTTTTTCATTTTTCTCCTTTTTAATAAATTAATCAACTTTAAAAGTATAACATTTTCCATTGTTAATGTCAAGGTTTTCACAGCACTTGTATCTACATTTCTCTTTAAATATTTTCACTTCTTAAATTATACACATAAAAAAATAGTAACTAATAAATTAGCTACTATTTTTAAGATGATGATCATAAGCCATGTTCTGTTCTGAATAAATCAGTGATGGTTATTTATCTGTGAATATTCACCTCTTATTAAATTCATTTCTTTGTTAAGAGTGCCCCTACCAAATTTGGGTTGCTCACTTGTGGGGTTTACCTCGTTGCATTTTTGTTTTTCAACAAAACTCGTCTCTGTGGCACGTTATAAAATACACCATAGTTTCCCTTAGGTTTCTTTTGCCGTGAACTTAATCCCCTAGCTTATTGTTTCACTAGGCACAATCACTACAAGCATCGCAGCTTGTGTGAGCATGGACTTTCCTCTTAGTTTAACTAAGCAACCATCTCACATCACCATTAAAACTATAACAAATTTTTTAATTTATTTCTCTTTTATTTTTAATTTATGTTAAAATATAGTGTTAAAAAATAAATAAGCTTAAGGAGTAATATGGAAAAAGTAAACTTTAAAGAAGGTGAAGTATCTACAACCGGGTTAGAAACTTCGCCTCACAAAGAAACACTAGCAGGCTTACGTGCTAATGAAGCCCGATATTTTATGAATAAATATAAATATGATTTTCAAGTAGAAACTACTAATGAAACTACAATTAATTATATTCACAAAATATTAAAAGATGAACGAGATGTTGTCATTACTTCTAAACCACTACAAACTACAACATTTGAATTAGAAGGGATTAAATTTTCCTATGTCTTTTACGAAAGTGGTCTTTGTATAAATGTTATGTATACTATTAAAGATAATAGTAAACGTGCTGTAGGTTTTAAACTTTCCGATGGGATGGATATACCTAGTGAATTAGCAGAAAAATTTAAATTCGCTAGACAAAAATCAAAACTTGCTGGAACTATTAGAGGATCATTCTTTATTATTAAAGGAGAATATTAATAATCATAAAAAAAATTAGGTTTAAAAACCTAATTTTTTTATTAAAAAGGGGAATGAAAAAATTTTGTCATTTTACTGACACTCTTATTATACTTTTTTACAGTTAATTATGAGTTAATTATTTAAATTATCATTTTATTATACTTTTATTATATTTTAAAAAGATATAAGAATTATTCTTATATCTTTTTATTTATTATTTTAATTTTTTTAAGCTTAGTCTAAAGATTTAATAATATTTTTTAAAGCATTAACTGATGCTTCAAAATCTTTTTGTTCTGTAGTTGAAATTTCCAAACTTTGAATTTCTTTTACACCTTGTCCTCCAACTACTACTGGTACAGGTATGTAAATATCATCTACTCCATATTCTCCATTTAATAATGTTGAACATGTTAAAATAACATTTTGATTTCCAAAAATTGCTTTAGTAATTCTTGCTAAAGAAACTCCAATTCCAAAGTATGTAGCACCTTTTCCTTTAATAATTCCGTATGCTGCATCACGAGCTTCTTCAAAACATTTATTAATACCTTCCATTGTAAATTTACCATTACTTTGTTCAATAATATCTAATAAAGGTTTTTGTCCAATAGTTGCTGTTGACCAAACTGGTAAAGAACTATCTCCATGTTCTCCGATAATGTAAGCATGTACATTTGTTGGATTACAATCTAAATATGTAGCTAAATTAACTCTTAATCTTGCTGTATCTAATGTTGTTCCACTTCCAAGAACTTTATGTACTGGATACCCTGATTCTTTTTGAGCTACATAAGCCATAATATCTACGGGGTTTGAAGCAATTAATAAAAATCCATCAAAAGCTGTTTTTTTAATTTCTCCAATAATTGATTTCATGATATTAGTATTTATTTTAACTAAATCTAATCTTGTTTGTCCAGGTTTTTGAGCAGCACCTGCTGTTATACAAATAATATCAGCATCAGCACAATCACTATATTCTCCTGCATATATTTTTGGTTGGTTTGGTAAAAAAGCTGTTCCATGAATAATATCATCAGCTTGAGCTTGAGCAGCATCGTTATTTACATCAATAAAGACTAATTCATTAACTAAGTCTTGATTTGCTAATGAATAACCATAACTTGCTCCTACCATTCCTGCTCCTACTATAACTACTTTTCTTTTGTTCATTTTTCTCCTTTTATGCTATTTTATAACTAAATTATAGCATAAAAATAACTTTTAAATTAACTTAATTATTAAAACTTAATAAATTTTTAATATTTCCTTTACCTATGATACTGCTAATTATTGACATTACCCATTAAAATATATATATATAAATTATAATTTATAACATCATCATAATTTTTTAAATTTTCAGTTTAATGTGCAAAGTCCCATTTAACTTTTATTAAGTTAAATAGGACTTTTTCTGCATATTTAAAAGGGTTTTGTCAAATAACATTGACAACTACATTATAGTATTTTAAAGTTAAATTAAAGTTAAATGATTATTCTACAGTTACTGATTTTGCTAGATTTCGTGGTTTATCAACATCTAAATTTAATTCAGTTGCTGTATAATAAGCTAAATATTGATGTGGTAAAATGGCCAATATTGGTAATAAATAGTCATTACCTGTAAAATCAACTATATAATTATCTTCTTTTTTAGCTGTTTTACTTGTTGAAAAGATAATTACTTCCCCACCACGTGCTTTTACTTCTTCTAAATTAGAACGGGTATTGGCTGCTATTTGTTCATCAGTTATAATTGCTAATAAAATAGTATTTTCATCAACTAAAGAAATTGTTCCATGCTTTAATTCTCCAGCTGCAAAAGCTGAAACATTAACATAACTTACTTCTTTTACTTTTAAAGCCGCTTCTTGACATAAAGCATAATCTGTTAATCTTCCTAAATAAAAGGCTTCTTGATGTGTTGCTAAGTTTTGTGCTATTTTTTGGAATTTTTCTTTATCAGCAATAATTTTTTCTTGATAATCAGCAATTTGTAATAATTCATCATAAATTTTTTCATTACCAACTAATTTATTAACAACAATTGCTAACATGGCTAATTGAGCAGTATAAGCTTTGGTTGACGCTACTGCCACCTCAATTCCAGCAAATAATTGTAATGAATAATCAGCATTTCGATCCATTTGTGAACCACGAACATTAGTTATTGCCAAAATTGGATATTTACCTTTAATTTGATTAAAGACTAACATTGAATCAGCTGTTTCTCCTGATTGTGATAAAAAGATAAAGAAACTATCTTGCGCAATGATATTATGTTCATAACCAAATTCACTACCAATTACATTTTCTACTGGAATATTTAATTGATTTTGAATCATTGTCTTAGCAGCTAAACCACTATTATATGATGTTCCACTAGCTACAATATAAATTCTTTTAGCTTGTTTTATTTCAGTTAACATTTTATTATCTAATTTAATATTTTTGTAATTGTCAACCATATTTCTTAAAGCTTTAGGTTGTTCTTCTATTTCTTTTAACATAAATGTATCATAATCTTCAGTGGTTACTTCTTCAAAATCCATATCAATAACTTCAAAGTTTATTTCTTCTTTTGCTCCGTTTTGGTTATATAAATTAATATTATTTGCCTCATCCATAATAATAAATTTCTTATCAGCTATTTGATAAAAATCATCAACTTTATCAATTACTGCTGAAGGATCAGAAGATATTGTATAACCTTGTTTAGCTCTTCCGATTAGCATTGGTGATTTATTTTTTAAAGCATATAATTTATCCTGTTCTTCATTATTATAAACAATGCAAGCATATGATCCTTCTACAACTTCCATAAATTTAGTAATTGCTACTTTCATATCTTTAGTTGCTTGATAAAAATAATTTAAAACTTCCAAAATTATTTCCGTATCAGTTTCGCTAGTCAAATTTATATTTTGGCAATATTTTACTTTTAATTCTTTATAATTTTCAATAACTCCATTATGAACCATAACTAACTTCTGATTATTTGTTATATGAGGATGAGCATTTTTTAAATTTACTCCTCCATGAGTTGCCCAACGAGTGTGTCCTAATGAAATATTAGCTTCTTCTTGAACCTGCTCCACTAAATTTTTAATTCTTTGAATACTTTTATAAATTTTTATCTCTTCATTTTTTATATAAGAAATACCACATGAATCATATCCACGATATTCTAATCTTCTTAATCCGGTTAAGACAACTTCATTAGCGTTGACAAAACCGATACTTCCTACTATTCCACACATCTTTTACTCCTTTTTTCTGTTTGTTTCCATATATTTTAACAATTTTCATTCAACTTGTAAATTTTTTCACTTTATTTGTTAAAAAATAACTAGTAAAATTAATTATTTATTTTTCTACCAGTTATCTATATTTTATATTGTTTGATATATTTTTTTTATTTTATTAATTAACTCATCTTCTGTAATACTTGTTAGCTCGGAAATTGCTAAATTAATACCTTTTTTATCAATTAATGCTTGAATTTCTTGAGCTTGTTTATCTTCTGTATAGTTATATTTTAAAGCATAAGCTACCCCTTTAATAATTCCATCCGCTTCTTGATTATTTGCTACAAGCTTTAATAAGGGAGCAATAAAGCGCTCTTCTTTGGCTAATTTAGTTTTTGGATTACGAGCTACTCTTGTTAATTCATCAACAATTAATTCATTTTGAAATCTTTTAATTGTTTTATCAATATAAAGATCTTGTTCGGCTTCTTCAAACGCAAAATCATATTTTAAAGCATTTTTAATATCAACTAAGGCAACTTTAACATTTTGATAAATCATTTCATCTTTTAAAGCTTCACTTACATATGTATATCCTTTTTGATAACCCATATAACCTATATAAGCATGAGCAAAATTAACTGTTAAAAGTTTACGTTTATTATAAAATAATAAATTTTCTGTATAAACTACATGTGATAAAGCAAAATTTTGTTTAATTTGTGTTTTATCTACTACCCATTCAAAATCTTCTTCTACTTGGACATCTAATAAATTTTTATTAACTTGGTTAGGTACTATTCGATCAACAGCACTATCAACAAAAGCAATATTTTCTACAAAATACTCCTCATTTAAATTTAATTTATCAGCTACTAATTCTTTAAAAATCGAACTTACTTTAACCCCATTTTCACACGCTATAATATCTAATTTATTTAGCTTATTTTGTTCTTTTCTTAAACTTAAACCTTGGACTAATATATCAACTATATATTTTAAATTATCTTGTCCTAAAGATGTAGTAATTAAATCTACTTGTGCAATAAGGTCAATAACTTTATCAGCTTCTTGTAAAGAATTTATTCCTTGTATATCTTCAATTAATATTTCATCTTGTTGTTTATTTAAAATTTTAATCGTATATCTGTTTTGTTCTTGCAGCGTTTTAATAATTTTTTCATTAACATCAACAAAAGTTAAGTCATAATTATTAGCTTTTAATATTTGTCCAATAAATCCACGACCAATATTTCCAGCCCCAAAATGTAATACTTGCATTAAAACTCCCCATTGGCAATTACTTTTGCCATTTCTTTTTTATCTGTAATTTTGATTAATTTTTGCACATTTTCTTCTTCAGAACATAAAATAGCAATATTAGAAATAATATCCATATGTTCATCTCCTTTAGCAGCTATGCCAAAGACCATTTTTACTTCGTTCCCGGCAAAGTCAACCCCCTCAGGTATTTGAATTATACTTATTCCGGTTTTTAAAACGGATTCTCGTCCAGCATCTGTTCCATGGGGAATAGCAATCATATTTCCCATATAAACTGAAACATTTTGATCACGCTCATGCATTGATTTAATATACTCTTCACTTACATTACCATTATCTACTAATAATTGTCCAGCTAATTCAATTGCTGCAAATTTATCCTTTACTTCTTCATTTAATCTAATTAAGTTATCTACTATCATCCTAATTTCTCCTTTAATTTATAATTTCTTTAATTTCTTCCAATTTAAATTGTTTAATACTTTTAATTAAGTTATGGTTGGTAATTAATTCATAACTTAATAAATTAATTTTTTCCGTTACTTCTTCTTCAACTACTACTGGTAATAATAATAATAATATAATATTACATGTCTGCTCTTGCATATCTAATCCCACTACTTCAAATTCTTGGCATTTAATAATTTCAATTACTCCTTGTTTTACCGAAGAACTTCTGGTATGATAAAAAGCAATATTAGCTTCAGGTATGCCAATTCCTAATGATTCCCTTTTTTTCAACTTTTGATATAAATATTCGGCATCCACTATTTGCTCATCTTGTTGTAACTTTGTTAAACATTTTTTTAAACTACTTACACTATCTAATGTAGAATCATCTACTTTATTCATAAAAAACTCAGCTGGATTATGTTCTTGCACACTTTTAGTTTGTTTAGTTATTAATTTTTCTTTGATTTTGGCAAAATCTTTAGATGTTATTACATGATTTACTACTACATCTTCTAAATCATTTGGTAATTTAGTTAAAGAAATAACTAAATCCATCATTTGGTAATCCATATTTAAAGCTTTAGCTAATGAAGTGTTTTGAATATTAGAATTAGGTAAAAAGCGTTCTAATTGATTTTTAATCATTAAAGAACTTCCAACTCCGCCGCTACAAATTACTAAAATATTATAACGATTGGCCAATAAAATATTTTCCACTTCCATAACAAAGTAAATAAATACATATTTTAATTCTTCTACTGTATATAACTTTAATTGGTGATTTATCTTTTGTAAAACATTATATATTTTTGAATTTTTTTGAATTAATTCTTCAATTATTGTTAAATCTTCCGTACTTTTATAATGTAAATTATTTTGTTCAGACTTAACTCTTCGATCATGTAATAATATTTTATATTCTAAGTCTTGTGTTTTAATATTTGTAAAACTAAAATTTTTAAAAAATTCACTCACTAACTTTTGAATATCATTAATTCGTTGATAGTCAATTTTTTCCACTTCAAATTCAATAATTAAAGCACTTATTTCATTAGTCATATAAGTTATTAAAGCTTTATCTACTATTTGTAAATTACTAATAATATAATCTGAAATTTTATAAGATATTAAATTATCTTCTTGTTTTATTTTAATTATTTCTTCTTTTTGTTGCATAATTATTGCTAATTTTATTGTTAAATTAAATAACTCCTGATCATTAATATAAATTTGCGAAATATTAAAACCTTCTTGAATTGTATTAAAAATTTTTTTAAAATCAGTAACAATAAAGTAACTGTTTAAAACTTTTAACATTTTGCTAAGGCTTAATTGCTTAATATCTTCTTTTATAATAATTTCTTCTAATTTAAAGTTAGTAAAATATTTTAAAATTACTTTACAAAATAAATTAATTTTATCTTGAGGTGAAATATTAATTATAAAGTTATTTTTTTTATAGTTAAATTTTAAGCGATATTTTAATAATATTTGTCGAACTTCTTCTTTTAGCTTATCAGTTGAGATATATAATTCTATCGCTAAGTTGTTTAAATTAATTATATTTTTACCATTAGTTAAACTAACAAGATAAATTAGTTCTTTTTCAATATTATTAAAGTCTAATTGACTATCACGTTCTAAAATTTTTTGTAATTTATTAGCTTTATCAATTATTACATATTGTTTATCATCTTTAAAAATTTGATAATCATATTCTTTCAAAATTTGATTAATTACAATAAAATCTCGACGAACTGTTCTAGTTGAAACATTTATCTTATTAGATATTTCTTCTAATGTTTGGGGATTATTTATAATTAAATTTATAATATTACGATTTCTTACATTTATTAACATCGATCTTTAAGGTCCTCTAATAATTCTTCATATTGTTTTTTATCTAAGAAATTATCTACTAAAAATAGTTCACTTTCGGGAGCATATTCATGAGCAACATTTTCAAAAGATTTTTGTGTTACAACTAAATCTACTTGGTTATCAAGTTTTTTAAGTGGTCGATTAGATATTTCTAAAACTTCTAATCCTTTATCTTTAGCCATTTTTTTAAGCACTGAAGCTCCCATAGCACTACTTCCCATACCAGCATCACATGCAAATACAACTGTTTTTATTTTATCATCTTTTTTGAATGTTGTGGCAACTTTTGACTCTTTTCCTTTTAGTTCTTCCATTTTACTTACAGCCTCATCCAAGTTTTCTTCTGTATCTTTTGAAGTTTTTAAAATTAATGAAGCAATGATAAAACTTACTCCTCCAGCGACTACTACTCCTGCTAAAACAGCTAATAAGCTACCTTTTGCTGACATTGATATAATTGCAAAAATACTTCCTGGTGATGCTGGTCCTACTAATCCAGCTCCTAAAAGTGAAAATGTTAAAACTCCACTCATTCCTCCTAAAATTGCCGCAATTATCATTTTAGGTTTCATCAATATGTATGGGAAATAAATTTCATGTATTCCTCCAAAAAATTGAATAATAACTGCTCCTGGTGCTGTCGCTTTAGCATTTCCTTTACCAAAGAATGAAAACGCTAATAAAATTCCTACTCCTGGTCCCGGATTTGCTTCTAATAAAAATAAAATTGATTTCCCGGTATTTTCAACATCAATTGTTCCTAATGGTGTTAATACTCCGTGATTAATCGCATTATTTAAAAATAATACTTTTGCTGGCTCAATAACAATACTAGTTAAGAAAATAACTCCATTATCAACTAAAAATCCAACAATTGTTCCAAAAAAATCAGTTAATCCAGCAACAATTGGGGCAACTACAATAATTCCAATAATTGCTAAAATTGCTCCAATAATTCCTAACGAATAATTATTTACTAACATTTCAAATCCACTTTTGATTTTTCCTTCTACTAATTTATCAAAATATTTAATTGAAATACCAGCTAGTGCTCCCATAATCATAGCTCCTAAAAACATTGGAATATCTGCTGCTACAACAACCCCAACTGTTGCTATTGCTCCCACTACTCCTCCACGATCTTCATAGACTAATTTTCCTCCACTATACCCAATCAAAATTGGTAATAAATATTTTAACATAGGATCAATTAATGTAGCAAACGTTTCATTTGGTAACCAACCATCTCCCATAAATAAAGCAGTAATTAATCCCCAAGCAATAAATGCTCCAATTATCGGCATAATAATTCCGCTTAAAAATCCACCTATTTTTTTAATTTTATCACTCATTTTGTCCTCCTTTTAATTTTCTTG
>JBKDZV010000078.1:0-11493 GCA_047971455.1 Mycoplasmatales bacterium
ACTCTCAGCTTCTATGCCTTCTATTGTTAGTGTTTGTTCTTCTCCTAATACTATTGGTTGAGTAAAATCTTTGTTTTTATCTTCATTTACTACATTAATTGTTACATTATCTTCTAATAATGTATCTTCTTTATCTGTTATTGTATAGATTAATGTTAATTTTTTATCCCATACATTATAATTAGTCTTATCACTTATTTGAACTTGTGGTTTTGCTTTTGGATCTTTGGTTGTTACATCTTTGGTTGTTATTTCCTTAACTTCTTTGGCTGAATTATATCTTTGATTATCAGTTGTATATTCTCCTTGTAAAATTAGATGATATTTTGTACTTGTTGTTAAATCTTCTATTTTGATACTATCATCTATTATTGGTTGTTCTTGAAGTTTATTACCTGCTTCATCTTGTACTATAACTTTCAAATTATTAATTTCATTTTCATTCTTTGTTAAACTTCCTGTTAATGTTATATCTTTATATCCTTTTTCTTTTACTTTTAATTTTCCTGTTACTGCTTTTTTATCAGTTGCTATTAATTTAATTGATTCATCTTCTATATCTGTCACAATGTTGTTTCCTGCTTTGTCTTTAATTATTACCCCTACACTGTAATTAGTATTTGGTGTTAATCCTGTTATTGTTAATGAAACTTTACCTTTAGCTTTTAATTTAGCTACTTCTACTTTATTAAGTTCATAGATTACTGGTTCTTCTCGTTTGATATCTCTTAAGGTTACTTGTACTTGAGCTATTTCATCTACTTTATCTTCGATTATTTGGCGTTTAAATAATCCTGTCGTTAAATTATTAACATTTAAAGTTATTGTTGTTTCTTCTTCTTGAATATCTGTACTTAAATTATTTATCTTCACTTTAGCAGTTAATTGTTCTTCACTTATATCTAATAAAGGTATATTAGCATACACTAAACCATTAGTATTATTTAATAGGTTGTATTCTGCTTCATTTTGTTCTCCTTTTGCTACTTGATACTCTCCTGTTACTCCATAATATATATTCTCTTTTTGTAAATCAATTGGTCCATATCCATAGTCTTGACCATTTATTATTTTTGTTGTTTTACCTGTTATTTGTTTTTCTCCTATTAATGTATAGTCTTCTTTACCTTTTACTGTAGTTTTTTCATAAATTTGTAATTGACTTCCATTTGTTAAGGCTTCATCTTTATCTACTATTTTGGTCGTAAATTTTATTCCATTACTTCCTCTTTTATTAATACTTATCTCTTCAACATATGGTGTTTGTTTATCTGTTTGAATTGGTGTTTGATATTCTTTAATTACTTGATTATTATTTTGAATTGTTACTTTATATGCTGTATTTGTACTTAAATTACTTATGGCAAATGGTACTTCTACCCCATCTTTTAAACTTTGCAGTTCAGTATTTGTAAACTCATAAGATTTACTATCATTAATAGTCTTTAAACTATTACTGCTTTGTAATACGATACTTAAATTATCATAATCTTTCATATCTGTTATTTTTACTTTACCTTCTACATATGTATCATAAATACTTTGTGAAGCATCTTCTTGATAGTTTAAAGTTATTTTTTCTTTTAAAGTTGTTTGACCTGTATTAGATGTTGAGTATGCTTTGGTTTCTGCTTCACTATTATAGATACTATTATCTATATCTCCAGTTATTATTATACTTCCTGTATATGTTTCTCCTTCTGTTAATCCAGTTATTGTTAATGTATTATTTTGGTAGTCAATATCGATATTTGCTTTTTCTCCTGTCATATCTTTAACTATTACTTCGGTCTTTTGAATTACTTCATCTTTATCCTCTTTTGTTACTTGATAAATAAATCCATCATGTAAAGCTTCTTGATAAGATATTGTTACTTGCGGTTCTTCTTTATCAGTGATAATTCTTGTTGTTTGATTTTCTATATTATTTGTTTCTAAATTATCTCCAGTTACACTTAATTGGTATTCTGTATTAGGTTCTAAATCTGTTATTTGTACTTTTACTTTATTCTTTGTTTGTAATTCATTTAATTCAGTAGTTGTTAAAGTATGAGTATATTGCTTTGTTCCATCAGTTAAAATTATTGTTAAGTTATTTAATATTTCTTTTGTTGAATTTGTTGCTTTAGTTATGGTTAAGTCTACTTTATTTTGACTAATTGATGTTATAGCATCTTCTGTATAATTTACTTGTAATTTAACACTCTCTTCACTTATAGTTTGCTTTGTTCCTAAATCAATTGTTTTAGTTACATTTGTTGGCTTATATAATTCATTATCCAGAGTTCCTGTTAAGTTTGCTGTTACTTGGTAACTTTGTCCTGGTTGTAAATTATTAATTGTTAATACTCCATCTTTAACAGTTGAAGTTGCCTTTACTTTATTTCCATCACTATCTTGAACTTGTAACTCTTTACGAATAATTACTTCAGCTTCATCTTGTATATCTACTGTATATACTAAACTATTGGTTGTTGCTTTAAGATAATCTACTTTAACTGTTGGTTCTTCTTTATCTGTTACAACTTTATTTACTTGATTATTAACATTTTCTTCTTTAATATCTTTTCCTGATACTTCTACTTGATATTCTGTATTAGCCATTAAATTTGGTATAGTAATACTTATAACTTCTCCATCTTGTAAGTTCGTTAGTTCTTCTTCATTTAAAGTATAGACTTGACTTTTTTCTCCTGCATCTAATTTAACTTGAATATTACTTAAATTTTTTTCTCCTATTAATTGTAAATTTAAAGCCACTTCATTTTGTGTAATTGATTTAAGGGCATCTTCTTGATAAGTTATTTTAATTTGTGGAGTGTTAGTACTTAAAGTTGTCTTTTGGTCTAATTCAATTATTTTATTTTCTTCGCTACTTTGGTATATTTCATTATCTAGATCTCCTGTTAGATATAGTTTAGGTTGATATGTTTGATTTTTTTGTAGACTAGTTATTGTCAAAATATTATCTTTATATGTTGCTTTACTTGTTACTTCTTTATTATTTTCATCAAACACTTTAACCGTTTTATTTTTAATTACTTGTTCTTCATCTTGAATTTGTACTTCATAACTTAAAGAATTTGTTGTTGCTTTTAGATATTTAGTTGTTATTATTGGTTCTTCTTTATCAGTTATTAAAGTTTTAGTATTGTTAGTTAAATTATTTGTTGATACTTCAGGAACATTCAATTTATATTCTGTATTAGCACTTAACCCATTTAAAGTTAAATTTATTGTATTCTTAGTTGTTAATTCTTTTAATTGGTCAGCTGTTAAAGTATAAGTGTATACTTCTGTTTCATTACTTAAAGTTATTGTTAAGTTATTAAGTTCTTGCACTTGATTTTCATTTGTTAATTTTATTAACACTTGATTATTCTTAATTGATTTAATAGCATCTTCTTGATAATCAACTGTTAATACTAAATCTTTAGCTTCTGCTACTTTATCTTGATCTTCTTGCTTATCTGTTCCAATCTCTCCTACTAAGTCTTGTCCTTTAGTATCATAATAATTCAATTTAGCACTTTCATCTGCTGATACATCCTCATTTAATTCAGTCATTTTATTTGTTAAGGTCGCACTTGTTTGTTGAATCTCAGCTCCACTTTGTTCCCAAACTAGCATTTGTCCAGCTACTAAATATTGCGGATTTTGCGTTGTTTGATATTTATTATTTGTTACTTTGACTATTTTTTTAATTTGTTGTTGTTGCTTCTCAGTTAATGTAGCAAAGGTTGTGTTATTTGCTTTTGTTAATGTATCTTTATTAATTACTGTTTGAGCTCCAGTTAAGGGGTCTACACAATAGACTACTGTATGATCTCCTTCATATTCCATGTAATATCCTTGACCATATAATACTTGGTTATCCATCTTAATTATGTAATCGGTATCCTTAACATAATGAGCTTTGAAATCGGTTGTTCCATATTCTTTTGTATAATTTGTACTCTCAGCTAAGGTTTCTACCTTAGTTTGAGCTTCATTTAAATCTTTTGCTTTTAAACTATACATGTTTTCACTTACTACTTGAGCTTGGGCATAATTTAATGCTTGACTTCCTCCCAAGGCTGCTAAGCCTAAGATACTTATTCCTATAATAAGTTTTGACTTTTTATTTTTAAACTGAATTTTTTTCATAACTTCCCCATAATCTTTTATTTTTTTATAAGTAATTTTTTCATAAGTTATTTGACTCAGTCCTTTTAAAATACGCTTGACTTTATATTAGCATATTTTATTTTTGTTGTAAAGATATCAAAACTAGTGTTTTGTGACTTTTTTACTGCTTATTAAGCTTTTTTGATCCTTTTTTTCATATTTTTCATCTTAAACATTTAGTTTTTAAATTCTTGAAAATCAAGGTTATTTACTAGTTTTTTTTTACTTTTTAATTTTTAAATTTTGGGGAATTATTTTTTAAAATTTTTATTTTTATTTTTTTTTGAAAAATAGCTAATTTTTTTTGTACTATCACTTTTGCGGTTGCTCAATTTTATAATTTGTTTAAATAACCTAATATTTATACCTTAATTTTGGGAAATTATTCTATTTTTAACTTTAGTTTCCTTTTAATTAATATTAATTTCATATTATCACACATTTTTTTTATAATTGCTGGAAAAAATTTAGTTTTTTTAGTAAAAATTGTTAATTTCCCATATTATCACGCATTTTTTTTATAATTTCTGGAAATAAGTGGTTTTTCCCAAAAAATTATTACTTGAATTGTGATATTATCACACGTTTTTTTTATTTTTTCAATAAAATAATAGTTTTTATTTAATTAAATGTCGCCTAATATTTTATTCATTACTTATCTTTGAGTGAAAAATACTACTATCTAAATTAGTTTAATAAACTTATTCCCAAATTAAAAATAAGTAGAAATTACATTTAGGTGTTAAATTTTTTACTTTTATAAAAGAGTAATATTATTGTTATCTATTAAAGGTACTGTAAACAAAAAGAAACGAATATTACAATTATTCATTTCTCTTTGTTTTGCTTATTTAATTTTAAAATATTTTTAGGACATTATGGTAAAAATTTGAAATAATTAATTTTTTATAAGTTATATTTCAACTATTACATTTTATCTTTATCAAACTTTAAACTACTTTTAATCTTAAGAGTGTAGTTCTTCAATTTTTTTTTGAATTATTTCATTATCCATAAATTCTTCAAAGGTTCCATTAAATTCAATTGCCCCATTTGGTGTTAATTCAATAACTTTAGTTGCTAACGATTCTACAAATGATAAATCATGTGAAGAAAATAATAAGGCTCCTTTATATCTTGCTAATCCTTCATTTACCGCTTGAATACTTTCTAAATCTAAGTGATTAGTTGGTTGCTCTAAAGTCATAACATTTGGTTCTTTCATCATCAATTTAGAAAATATCATCCGCATTTTTTCTCCACCTGATAAAATCTTCACTTTCTTTAACGGTTCTTCTTTAGAAAATAACATTCTTCCTAAAAATCCACGAATAAAAGCATCCCCTTCATTTTTACGATCAAATTCTCGCAACCAATCAATCAAATTAATTTGCTCATCTTCAAAAAATTCATTAAAATCTTTTGGAAAATATTCTTGTTCAACAGTTATTCCCCAACGTACTTCACCAGAATAATCTTTTATTTTACCATTAATAATATCAAATAAATTAGTAATTAACATTTCATTTTTTGAAACAAATACTACTTTATCTACTCCTCCAACATTAAAAGAAATATTTTGAAACTTATTTTCCCCATCATCATAAGTTAAATTTTCTACTGTTATTACTTCTTTACCAATGTCTCTTTGTGGTTTAATTTCAATATATGGACTTTTTCTTGAAGAAGGAACAATATCATCTAGTTGAATTTTATCTAAAACTTTTTTACGAGAAGTTGCTTGTTTAGACTTTGAAGCATTAGCACTAAAACGAGCCACAAATTCTTCTAATTGTTTAATTTGTTCTTCTTTTTTCTTATTTTGATCTTGCATTAATTTTTGAGCTAAAGCAGATGATTCATACCAAAACTCATAATTTCCTACATATAATTTAGCTTTTTGATAATCAATATCCACAATATGTGTACAAACATTATTTAAAAAGTGACGATCATGAGAAACTACAATAACAGTTTTTTCAAACTCAATTAAAAATTCTTCTAACCATTTAATAGCTTTAAAATCTAAGTGATTAGTTGGTTCATCTAAAATTAAAGCATCAGGATTACCAAATAAAGCTCGTGCTAATAATACTTTAACTTTATCTGCTGCTTCTAAATCTTTCATTTGTGTTGCATCATAATTTTTGTTAATTAAATTTAAACCTTCTAATAATTTTTTTACTTCACTTTCGGCTTCCCAACCATTTAAATCAGCAAATTGTTCTTCTAATTCTGCTGCTTTAATTCCATCAGCTTCAGAAAAATCAGGTTTTTGGTAAAGACTATCTTTTTCTTTCATAATACTATATAGTTCTTGATAACCACTAATTACTGTTTCAATTACTGAAAGTTCATCATATTTAAAGTGATCTTGTTCTAAAACTGATAATCTTTTTCCTTTTTCAATTAAGACTTCTCCTGTTGTTGACTCAAATTCTTTCGCTAAAATTTTCAAAAAAGTTGACTTTCCTGCCCCATTAGCTCCAATTACTCCATAACAGTTTCCATTAGTAAACTGTAAATTAACATTTTCAAATAATTTTTTATCTGAAAATACCACTGATAAATTATTAACATTAATCATGATACTCCTCTTCTTTAATATATTTTCGTTGTATTCTTGTTCCTAAAGTTGCTAAAATTTCATAAATTGATATTTTAGCATATTTTGCTAAATCATAGATATTATCTTCAGCAATTAATGTTATGTACTCACCTTTTTGCAAGTGACACGTACTGTTTTTTAAAATCATTGTTTGACACATACATATTTTCCCTACAATCTTTCCTACATTTGGTATTTCATAACCATGGTAATTTTGTTTAAGACCATCATGATAACCTAACGAAATTGTTAAAATTTCTCCTTGAACTTTATCTAAACTATCATATCCAACATTGCCACTGTATTGCTTATCTAAACTAACTTTAGCTTTTAACTTAATAGCTGGTTTTATTTGCTGACCAAGTTTATCTTTTAATTCTTTTGTTTCTAAATATCCATAAGTTACTAAACCTGGTCGAATTAAATTATCAAACTTCGTATGATACATTAAAGAACCGATTCCATTATATAAATGAATAAACTGCAACGAAAATTGGCTAAACTGTTTTACAATATTTTCAAATTCTTTTATTTGGGGTTCAGTAGTTTGTCGATCATAAGACTTTGGTAAATGTGAATAAATTCCTTCAGGTTGTAAATTGTTTTGTTGCAATAACTCAATAATTTGTGGAGTTTGTGCTGGTAAAAAGCCTAATCTCCCCATACCAACATCAAATTTTAAATGAAATCTAACCTTGTTTGGTAAGCTTTTTAACATTGGTAAATCATACACGGTTATTGTTATGTTATGCTGAATAATTAGTGGTAAATCTTCCATAAATATTGCCGAAAATAATAATATTTTAACTTCTTTACTTTTTTTTCTAATATATAAAGCTTCAGCAAGCGTTGAAACTGCATAAAACTGATAACCAGCAGCTATTAAATAATCTACTACTTCATATCCTAAACCATAAGCATTAGCTTTAAGGGGAATACAAATTTCTTTATGCGGATTTTGAGCTTGTAGATATTTTAAATTATTTAAAATATTATTAATATTGACTTCCAAAATATTATTGTTCATGATGAACTCCACTGTTAAAAAAGTCTACTATTTCTTGAAGTGGTGTATAATTAGAAATTATTTTAGGATTATTAAATTGAACAATTTCTCTTAAACCTTCATTAATAGTCTGATATACTTTTATTCTATCATAATTTTCATACAAAAAACGTAATTGCATATCATACTTTCGACTACCGACAATATGAAGTGAATTTAAATTACTTATTATTTTGGCAAATTCGACATCCCAAATCCATGATACATCTTTCCCATCAGCATAATTATCATTAAAAGCTATTAAAAGATCAATTTTTTGTTCTTCTTTATTTAACTTAGCAATACTTTGTTCCATTCCTGCTACATTTTTAGCCAAATTCAAATAGATTTCTTGTTGTTCATAACTAATTTGATTATTTCTTCCTTGGATTTGATTTTGTTGTTCAACAATTTTTTGCATTTTAGTAACATCTAAATCATTATTTAATGCATAATTTAAAATTAAACAATAATTAATCGTTAAGTATTGTGGGGTATGTGCTGGTATTGTTATTAATTCTTTATTATTTGAACTAATTATATTATTTTGCAAAGTAAACTCATAATCTATATTTTCTACTTGAAAATCACAATTAGGACAAGCGAATTGGCCAATGTGTGCATAGTGATAGTATTCATAATCAAGTTGTGCTGTACAATTAGGGCAATATTTAATTTCTACTATTCCGGTTTGCTCTATTGTTGATGTTTCTGTTTTACTCAGCATATATTTAATTTGTTTTGCCTTAATTTCTTTTAAATATTTATAAATTAAAGGGTCTTGTCCACTATAATAGACAATCGGTTGATACGTAGTAATTGTCTGAATAATTTCTTCAATTATAATACTAATTTCAAAATAACGATCTAATTGATCACGAAAAAAATTTGTTAAAATAATTTCATTAGGTTTAATTAATTTAGCAACATGTTTAACACTTCTTTCATCAACTTCTAATAACAAAATATCTTCTTTAATTTGTTTATTATTTAAACTCATAATCAAAGTATTTTTAATCCCGCTTAACATATTAGCTCCAGATAAATTACTTAAAACTGTTTTGTCATTTAACTTATATATTTCATTAACTAAATTTGTAATCGTTGTTTTACCGTTAGTACCAACGACAAAAATAACTTTTTTATTAGTTAAATCAATAGCTTTTAAAATATTAAAGTTTAATTTATTGTCTAAGTAACCAACTAAGGAACTCCCACGATTTAACTTTTGTAAAATCTTACCAATGCTTTGTAAAATAAATAGTTTTGTTCTGTACACGTAACCTCCAGATTATTACTATATTATACCTCAAATATTCAAGAGTATGTAAAAATATAATAAATTATAAACTACTATTTATTTTACCTAATTTTTTAGAATACTGTACTAGATTAGATTATTTATTTTGAAAAATTGCTCGTACTTTTTTTTGTAAGTCTGGTACAACATCTTGAACAAACCATTCGTTTTTTTTTAACCAAATGTTATTACGAGGCGAAGGATGAACAATGGGAAAATATTCTGGTAAATACGCTTGATAATTTCTAATAATATCAGTTGTTTTAGCTGAACTTGGTAACTTTAAGTAATATTTTTGGGCATAAGCCCCAATTAAAATAATCAATTTTACTTCAGTCATTTGGGCCAATAAACGGGGATGCCATTTTTGGGCAATTCCTGGACGAGGTGGAAGATCTCCCGATTTACCCTTTCCAGGATAATAAAAATCCATAGGTATTACGCTTATGTACCCTGAATTATAAAACTCATCTCGACTTATTCCTAACCATTCTCGTAACCTATCCCCTGAGGCATCATCCCACATAATTGTTGAATTTTGGACACGTAAACTAGGTGCTTGACCAATAATAATAATTTTAGCAGTACTTGGCGTTGAAAATAAAGGAATCCAATTTTTAGCTGTAAATTCTTGATTTTCTTGAGCGGCCATAATTTCTTCATAAATATTCAAAACATTCTCCTTAATACTTTTTGTTTATTTTTAATATTTTAACATCATTTTTAGCACTTTGTCAATTATTATTAATTTAAATTTATACTTAAAATATTAACTACGCTAAAGCAACTTAATTTCTTATTAAAATATATAAAAAACAATTAAATTTTTCTACTCATAATTACATGATAAAGTTTGAATATTCCTTTAAATATGTTAAAATATGCGTAAAGTTTTATTTTATTTAAACTTATTTTGGAGGTAGAATATGAATATTGGAATTGATTTAATGGGAGGAGACAATCCTCAAGAAATTATTAAGGCTATAAACAATTATATTAAAGTTAATCAGGATAAATTAACTATTTTCACTACAAAAGATAATAAAAATTTAGTTAATTTAGCAACTACTAAACAAATAGAAATTATTTATTGTGAAACAGAAATTGCTAAAGATGATGATCCAGCCTTTGTTGTTCGTACTAAAAAAGATTCAACTATGGCCAAAGGCGCAGCTTATTTAAAAGAACAGAAAATTGATGCTTTTATTTCCGCCGGAAATACTGGAGCTTTAGTTGCTTGTGGAGTATTTATTACTAAACGTCTGAAAAGTGTAGCCAAACCAGCTTTACCTGGATTTTTACCTCGACCTAATGCTAAAACACCGGTTATGTTATTAGATTTAGGAGCTAATATTTCCGCAACTAAAGATAATTTATTAGAATATGCCCAAGTTGCTAACATTTATATGCAAAACTTTTATGGTATAACTAATCCTAGTATTAAATTATTAAATAATGGAGTAGAAGCTAATAAAGGAACAGATTTATATAAAACGGTTTATCAAAGTTTAAGTGAAAATAAGACTATCAACTTTCAAGGTAATATTGAAGCTCGTGAAGCACTTGTTGCTGATTGTGATATTATTTTGATGGACGGCTGGAGTGGAAACATTTTACTAAAAAGCATTGAAGGAACAGTTGGCTTTTTAGGTTCTTCAATGAAAAGTGTTTTTTATAAAAATTTAAAAAATAAATTAGCCGCTTTAACTTTAAAAAAAGATTTAGAACTAATGTATAATAAACTTGATTATCGTGAATTAGGAGCAACACCTATTTTAGGAGTTAATGTTTTATTTATTAAATCTAATGGTTCTTATAATTAACGATCCTTTTATCAATCTTTAATTAAAGCCAAAAATTTAAATAAAAATAACTTTTTACAAAAATTACAATAAATAATAACAATATTTATTTTGTAAATAGATTTTTTTAATTAATTTTTTTTAGGCAATTTCGTATAATTCTTGGCAACTAATACTAACTTAGTTAGTGAACTTTTTATTTGTACTTAAATTATCTAAATTTTCTAGTGTTTTGTAAAAATTTTAAATATTAATAAAAAAGTATGAAAAAAAACTAAATTTTAGTTTTATTTTCATACTTTTTACTATAACTCTTTTGTTTTTTCTATTAATTTATCCATCGCTTTTGCTGCTACTTTAAGTGTTGCCTTTAAACTCTTTTGATATAACTCTTGCTTTTTTTCTTCGGCTTCATTATATTGTTCAATTACTTCTTTAAGTTTAGCAGATTTATTTGTTAAATCTCCATCATAAGCTTCTACTCTTTTAGTAAACTTTTGATACCTTTCTTCAGGATTATCATCTGATTTTTGGATAACAACTTCTATAAACTCTTTATAAGAATTAAAAA
>JBKDZV010000079.1:0-37287 GCA_047971455.1 Mycoplasmatales bacterium
GCAGTATATAGATTATCCATTCGTTCTTGAGCTTTATGTGCTGACCAATCTGGTGTAGCAGTATATTCTAATACAAATTGTCATTATGCTACATTAATAAATACTGCATCAATATATGGATGAATTGTATCCATTGCTCCATTGTAAAAGAATGTTGCATTATTATCTGACAATGAACCAGCAAATATTTCCATATTATATGTTTTTGATGTATCATTTAAGTCTAATCCTAAAGTATCAATAATATATTGAGCTTGTAAAGCTCCTACTTGATAATTATCAAATGTTATATAATAACTTACAGCATCAGTATTCATTAATAATCTATCATAAGATATAACTGGTATTCCTGCATCTTGGGCTTGTTGTAATGGCTCTGTAAGTGCTGTTCCATCTACTGATGCTACAACTAAACAATCTACACCTTGTGTTATCATATTCTCAATTTGTGAAGCTTGAACTGATGTATCATCTTGCGCATACTGTAAATCAACTTCGTATCCTTTTTCTTCTAATTGACTCTTAAGATTATCTCCATCTTGAATCCATCTTTGGGCTGATTTTGTAGGCATTGCTACTCCTACTTTTTGTGTATCTCCATCTGTAGCTGTTCCACATCCTGCTAACACAAGTATTGTTACTACTAATACTGCTATTATTTTTTTCATCTTTTCTCCTTTTTATTTATTTATTAAGATTTCTTTCTTCTTGACATTACATCTAATACTACTGCTATCAATAATACTAATCCTTTTACTGCTTGTTGCCAGTCTACACTTACCCCTAAAATTGACATCCCATTATTTAATGATGCCATTATCAATGCTCCAATTACTGCTCCAATTATTGTTCCTGTTCCTCCTGTTGCACTTGCTCCTCCAATAAAACAAGCTGCTATTGCATCTAACTCAAACATATTACCTGCATTTGGCGTTGCTGAATTTAATCTTCCTGCTACTAAGATTCCTGATAACGCTGCTAATACTCCCATATTGGCATATACCCAAAATATTACTTTTTTATTTTTTATCCCTGACATCTGGGCTGCTGCATAATTCCCACCTATTGCATAGATTTGTCTTCCATATGTTATATTATTCATAAAGTATGAATACACTGTTATTAAAACTGTTAATATAATAAATGGTACTGATATTCCTTTAAATGCTCCTAGGTTATATAAAATAAATTCAATACACGCTGTTAAGATTACTGTTTGTAAAATTACTGAGTTGATATTTGGTCTAAATTCTATCTTTGTCTTTTTATATTTATATATTGTTCCTAATATTATTCCTATCACTACTATTACCATTAAAATAAACGTAAAAGTATTTAATCCTAATATCGTTGAATTTTGGAAAATAAATCCATTTGCAAAAAATTTAAATGAATCAGGAAATGGTCCTAATGATTCCCCATTTAATACTACCATCGTCAATCCACGGAAAATCATCATCCCTGCTAAGGTCGTTATAAAAGCTGGTACTCCAATATACGCTATAAAAAATCCTTGGGTTGCTCCTATTATTAATCCAACTATTAAGATTAATACTATTGCTACTGGTACTGGTACATCATTTCGTACCATTAATACTCCCGCTACTGCTCCAGTAAATCCTACTACACTTCCTACTGATAAATCAATATTTCCTGTTATTATTACTAATAACATCCCTACTGCCAATACTAATACATATGCATATTGCATTATCATATTTGATATATTATTTGGTGTTAAATTTATTCCATTTGTTAATACTGCAAATATTATAAATATTATAATTAATGCTATTAGCATTGAATATTTTTTTAAATCCGTCTTAAGTGTCTTCATTTTACTCCTTTTTATCACTAACTATTTTAGACATTATATTTTCTGGTGTTATCTCTTTGTTTTCTAATTCTCCTATTATCTTCCCTTCATTTAATACATATACTCTATCTGACAATCCTATTAACTCCGGTAATTCACTTGATATTAATATTATTGATTTCCCTTGTTTTGCTAAATCATTTATTATTTGATAAATTTCTTGTTTTGCCCCTACATCTATTCCTCTTGTTGGCTCATCTAATATTAATATATCTGGATCTGTCAACAACCATTTTGCTAATACTACTTTTTGTTGGTTTCCTCCACTTAATGAATCTGCTGCTTGGCTTACACTATCTACTCTCATCTTTAATATCTTTTTATATTCTTCTGCTTGTTCTAATTCCTTTATTTTATCTATTATTTTATTTTTTGATATTTTATCTAATGTTGCTAATGACATATTTTCATATAACGGATTTTCTAACACTAATCCATTTTTCTTCCTATCCTCTGAAACATACGCTATCTTTGCCTCTAATGCTTTATTTATATTTGTATACTCTATTTCTTTACCCTCTTTTTTTACTACCCCTGATGTTACTTTCCCATACATTTGTCCAAATATACTTAACGCTATTTCCGTTCTTCCTGCCCCCATTAATCCGGCTATTCCTAATACTTCTCCTTCTTTTAAATTAAATGTTACATTCTTTATTCTTTCTCTTCCATTATCTGGATTTAATACTGTTAAATTCTCTACTTCTAATATCTTCTCATTACTTACTTTATGCTCTTTTTTCGGATAGATATCTGACATATCTCTTCCTACCATATTTTTTACTATTTCTTTTTCTTCTATTTCTTTTTCTTTTGTATCATAATCTATTATCTTTTCTCCATCTCTTATTACTGTACATGCATTACACACTTCTATTATTTCATTTAGTTTGTGTGATATCATTATCGCTGTCATTCCGTTGGCTTGTAAATTCTTTAATAGCTTTAATAGATTTTGTGATTCTATTTCATTTAATGCTGCTGTTGGTTCATCTAATATTAATAACTTCGCATCTTTGTTTAATGCTTTTGCTATTTCTATTAATTGTTGTTGTCCTACCCCTAAATCTTCTACTAAGTCATCTGCTGACACTTCATTCTCTATTCCCACCATTCTTAAAAAATAATATGTCATTTCTTTTTGTTTTGCCCAATCTATCTTTCCATATTTTTTTTCTTCATTCCCTAAAAATATATTTTCCATTACTGATAATTCTGGTATTAGCATTAACTCCTGATGAATTATTACTATTCCCTTTTCTTCACTATCCCTTATAGAACTAAACTCACATTTCTCCTTATTAAATATTATTTCTCCTTCAAATGATTTATTATCATACACCCCACTTAATACTTTCATTAGCGTTGATTTACCTGCCCCATTTTCCCCACATATCGCATGAATATCATTTTTTCTTACCGTTAAATCTATATTACTTATTGCCTTAAAATTCCCAAATTTCTTTGTTACATTTTTCATCTCCAATACTACATCCATCTAACCTCCTTTGTAAATGTTTACTTTTACATCATTATAATAGCAAACTTGTAATTACAAGTCAACTGTTATTTATAAAATTTAAAAGAGTAAAGATATAACTATCTTTACTCTTCTTTTTTTAATTTATTAATAATTTTTCTTTTATATTTCTATTTCTTTTATAATACTATCTATTTCATTTATTTTCATTAAATTTCTAATTTTCTCACCAATTTGTGATTTAGTTAATTCATTTTTTTCAATTACTTGATAATTTTCTTCATTAATTCCAATAATATTATTTACATCTGTTAAAATATATTTCATATTTTGTCGATTAGATTTTAAATTAACACATAAGATATCTAATCTAAAATTATTTAAAATTAAATCTTCTTTTTTAATTAATGAGTAATATCCTTGCTAAGAAAATAATAAAATATTTTTGTCTATAATGCCTATATATTTCAATGTTTCTTTTTTATTAAGAACTTTTACTTTACTTCCTAGTCTTTTAATTGTATTAGTTTCTATTACTTTATTATTAATCAATTGATACTTATCATTATTAGTTACAAAAATTATATCATCATTATCCTTACATAAACTTACTGCTACAATTTTATCATCTGGTTTTAGTTTTTGATATTTAATTTTTCTATTTAATTTTTTTACTGTAAATTCACTAATTTCTATTTTAGTCAAATACCCTTTTTCGGTTATTGACACTATATTAGTTTCTTTTGAAAAAGGAATAATATTAACAACTTTATTTTGATCAATATCCTTAATTAATAATGAAAGATTTTTCCCTGTATCTTTCCACTTATTCTCTTCAATTTCATATGCTGGTAATAACGCATATGTTCCATCATCAAAGAAAATTAATAAATTATCTTTATTCTCTACTTGGATTATTTTATCAATCTTATCACCTTGAATTAATTGGGGTGAACTTTTAGCTGTTAAATAAGACCTTAAATTTGTTCTTTTAATATATTTGTTTTGTGTTAGTACTAAAATATTTTTTTCAGCTTTTATTAAATCAGCTTTATGTACAATGATATCTTCAACTTCATTTTGAATTATTGATTTTCGTTTTGTTGTTATTTGTTTTAAAATATCTTGTAATTCTTTTTCTACTACCTCTTTTAAAGTTTCTCTATTGTTTAAAATATTCTTTAACACTTTAATTTGTTCTTCTAAAATATTAAATTCTTCTTCTAATTTAGTTATATCAGTATTAGTTAAACGATATAGTTGCATCATTACAATTGCTTCTGCTTGATTATCGGTTAGTTTAAATTCTTTCATTAAATTTACTTTAGCATCATTTTTATCATTTGAAGAACGAATTATTCTTACAACTAAGTCTAAATTATCTACTGCTATAATAAGTCCATTAACGATTTCTAATCTTTTTTTACACTTTTCTAATTCATAATTACTTCTTTTAGTTATTACATCTTCACGATGATTTAAAAAAGCTTGTAAAATTTGTTTTAAACCCATCAACTGTGGTTTCTTATTAGCAATAGCTATCATGTTAAAATTATAATTTTTTTTTAAATCTGTTTGTTTTAATAAAAAGTTCATAACCATTTGTGTTGACACATTTTTAGAGCAAGTTATTTTTATTTCTAACCCATTTTGATCACTCTGATCTACTATTTCTTCTATACCTTGAACTTTTTTTTCTAATTTTAATAACTCTATTTTTTGCAATAATGTTGCTTTATTAACTTCATAAGGAATTTCGGAAATTAATATATCATTTTTTACTATTTCATATTTAGCAACAACAGCTATTTTACCACGTCCAGTTTCATAAGCTTTTTTTATTTCTTCTATTCCTTGAATTGTTCCACCTGTCGGAAAATCTGGCGCTTTAATATATTTCATCAATTCATTTAATGTCGCCTCATCTTTTTTATTTAAAAAAATAGCTGCTTTTAAAACTTCTTTAATATTATGTGGTGGTATTTCTGTTGCATATCCACTAGCTATTCCACTTGTTCCATTAATCAATAAATTAGGAATTCTGGCTGGTAAAACTGAAGGCTCAAGTTCAGTATCATCAAAGTTAGGAACCATTTTAACTGTTTTTTTATAAATATCTTGTAACATAAAGTTAGAATATTCACTTAATTTAGCTTCAGTATAACGCATTGCTGCTGGATTATCCCCATCTATTGATCCGTTATTTCCATGCATTACGACTAATTGTTCATTTATTTTCCACGTTTGAGACATTCTAACCATTGCTTCATAAACTGAAGTGTCTCCATGAGGATGATAATTACCAATTACATTACCAACTGTTTTAGCAGATTTTCTAAATTGCTTATCAAAAGTATTATTATCTTGATTCATAGCATACAAGATTCTTCTTTGTACTGGTTTTAGACCATCTCTTACATCTGGTAATGCTCTTTCTTGAATTATATATTTTGAATATCTACCAAATCTTTTAGCGAAGATATCTTCAATTGGCATTTTTATATTTCTTTGATCCATAATTTCTCCATTTTCTTTTATCCTAATAATACATCTAATGATAACATAACTACTAAACCAATCATTGTCATTATCGTCATTAAGTGAATATTTTTATTTGTTTGGCTTTCTGGTATTAATTCTTCAATAACTACAAACATCATGGCTCCTGCTGCAAATGCTAAAGCAAATGGTAATATAGGTTTCATAATATTGACTAAAAAATACCCTACCACTACCATTATCGGTTCAACTATTCCTGATAATTGTCCGTAAAAAAAGCTTTTCTTCTTCGAATGTCCTTCACGATATAAAGGAAAAGATACTGCGGCTCCTTCGGGAAAATTTTGTATTCCTATTCCTATCGCTAAGCCTACTGCTGATGTTAATAACGCTGGATTATTTGTAGCACCATAAGCTCCAAATGCAACTCCTACTGCTAATCCTTCCGGAATATTATGTAAAGTTATTGCAAATACTAACAAAAAACTTCTTTTTAAAGATGTTTTGGGACCTTCTAATGTATTAGAAATTGCATGTAAATGTGGTAATAATTTATCCATCGACATTAAAAATACTGTTCCTACCAATATTCCACTTCCTACCATTAACATACTTTGATTTGCTGAGTATGTCTTTTGTGCATATTCTAAAGCTGGCAAGATTAAGGAAGTAAAAGAAGCAGCTATCATAACTCCTGCGGCAAATCCTAACATTCCATCTAAATATATTTGTTTAACATTTCGCATTAAAAATATTAAACCTGCTCCTAATGCTGTCATTCCCCACACAAATCCACCAGCATATACTACTAATATAAAATTATTCATAATCTTTTTAACCTTCATTTTCTTCTAATATAAGCTACTATTTCTTCTTTAATCTATATTATAATAACATAAATTAATTAGTATTTAAACTGTTAATATTACTTTAGAATAATTATTATTAGTTAGTATTTAGAATTTATTAGTTCATAATACTAAAATATTATTATATTGGAAAATTTATCTATCTATAAGAATATAAAAAAATCTATTTATAATTTTATAAACAGATTTTATATTTTTATACAATCTCGTCAATTAAACCATAAGCTTTAGCTTCTTCAGCTGAGAAAAAATTATCACGATCTGTATCTTTTTGAATTTGTTTCATTGATTTATTAGTATTTTCACTTAAAATTTTATTTAATTGTTCTTTCATTCTTATAATTCTTTTAGCACTTATTTCAATATCTGAGGCCTGTCCTTGGGCTCCTCCTAATGGTTGATGAATCATTACTTCTGCTGACGGTAATGAGTATCTTTTCCCTTTGGTTCCACTAGATAATAAAAATGCTCCCATTGAAGCTGCTATTCCTACACATACTGTTTTCACATCACACTTAATATGATTAATTGTATCATAAATTGCTAGTCCTGCTGTTACACTTCCTCCTGGGGAATTAATATATATTGTTATATCACTTTCAGGATTTTCCATTTCTAAAAATAATAATTGACTTACTATAACATTTGCCATTTCGTCATATATTTCTCCGCTTAAAAAAATAATTCTATCTTTTAAAAGTCTTGAATAAATATCATAACTTCTTTCTCCACCATCTGCTTGCTCTATTACATAGGGAATTGTATAATTCTTTACTTTTGCCATTTTCCATACTCCTTAATTATTTTAAGTTATTTTATCTTTAAATACGAATAATTATTATAAGATAAATTACACTATATCTATTATATTATATTTTTCTTTATTTTTAATCAAACTTTTCATTTTTTCTAAATTAGTTGTGATATATATTGTTTGATTTTCCTGTTCGATATAATTAATTAGTTTAATTTGTCTATTTAAATCTAAATCCAAATAAACATCATCAAATATTATTAATGGTTTAATTTTCTTTTCTTTTAATAAAATTTCACTTTGAGTTATAAAAAAACTTAAACTAATTAATCTTTTTTGTCCTTGGGAAGCAAAACTTTTGCATACTTTATCATTAATAGTAAATTCAATATCATTTAAATGATTTCCTTTTAGAGTTTGACCATATTTTAACTCTTCTTGATAAATTTGCTCATTGGTCTTTACTTCTCTAGTTATAATACTTTTTATTTTAACTATTTCTTTATCTTTTGTAACATTTCTTATTATATCATTTATTTGATTGTTTAAATCACTTATTACTTCATTTTGTTTTTTAACTATTTTATTATCTAATTTTTTTAATTGCTCATTTAATACACTTAAATAATTATTATCAATTTTATTTGTTTGTTTATAATCTTTTAATATTCTATTTTTCATCTTTAAAATTTTTTTATAACTTATTAAATCTTTTAAATAAAATTGATCAATTTGGGAAATAAACATATTTAAATAATTTCTTCTAATTGTTGGTGCAGCATTAATTAAATCAATATTTGATGGGGAAATTACTATAACATTAAACTTATATAATATATCATATAAATTAGATATTTCTACACTATTATAAAAAATTTTTTTCTTATTATTATAAAAATTAATGCTAATTATATTTTCTTTTTTATCTTCTTCGAAAACTAACTTTATTTGTGCTTCTTTTTCTTTGAAACTTATCAGATCATAAATATTATTAGTTCTAAAAGATTTAAAAAAGCAACAATAGTATATTACTTCAGCAATTGTTGTTTTTCCTACTGCATTATTACCTAAAATTAAATTATTATTTGTAAATTCAACATTTAATAATTTATGATTTCGTATATTATTTAACTTAATTTGTTTTAATTTCACTTTTAATTAAGTATTCCTTATTATTTATTTGAATTTTAAAATTGTCATATATTTTTTTACGCTTTTCTATTACTTTTTGGTCATTTAATAATATAATATTTTCATTCATAAAATATTTGCATTCTCCACCTGATGATATATAGTTTAACATCTTTAATAATTGGACTAATTGAATATATTCTGTCTTTATTTTTATTGTTTCCATTAATTCATCCTTATAGGAGAAATTATATTAATGATATTATCATTTTGTGGACTTTTAATAACAAATCCTGATATTTCATCAATAAATTCTAATTTTATTTCTTCTTCATCTATTGTATGAATAGCATCTAATATAAAGTAAGGATCAAAAGCAATATCAAAAGCATTACCTTGAAAATGAGATATTTGACATGTTTCTTCAATTGTTCCTAAAAATTTATGTGATGATTTTAGTAATAAAGATGAATCAATTATTTTAGCAACAACAATACTTTCTTGTCTTTCTGTTAATAAAACAACACGCTGTAATGATTCCAAAATATCTTGCTTATTAATTAAATAATTAAAATTATTAGTTGTTGGTATTATTTTTTCGATATCAGGAAATGCACCATCTAATAATCTTGTTTTAATTTTTAAAGTATTTGATTTAACTAAACATTGATTATCTGTTAAGTTTAAATTTATATTATCTTCTTCAATATATTCTAATATTTTATTAATATCTTGTAAAATATTTTTGTTAATTGTAAAGCTTATATTTTGATCAAAATTTTGTTCTATTTTATAATAAATCATTCTTAAAGAATCTGTAGTAAATACTTTTAAATTGTTATTTGTAAAGTTATAATTTATTCCTGTTAACATTTGATTAATAGGATTATTAGAAATTGCATATTTAGTTTTATTGTAAGTTTCTATTAATGTATTTTTATTAATTATTAAATTTTTTGAACTATTTAATTCAAAATTTATAGTAGGATAAGATGTACTATCTAATTCAATTAATTCAATATGAGATTTGTTAGCATAAATATTAATAATATTTTTATTTTTTTCTATTTTAATGTAATTAGAATTTAATTTTCTAATGATGTTAATAAAATGAAATCCTGGTACAACAATTATTCCTTGTTCTTGTATATTAATATCTATATTATTTAAATCCATGATATATTCAATAGCAATCTCACTTTTAGAAGTTGTAAATATAATTAAGTCTTTTGTTACTTCTATTTTTATTCCTTTTAATGTTTCAATAACATTTTTATTTGATAATGCTTTTTCTACAATATTTAGAGCTTTATTTAAATCTGCTTTGTGTATATTAATATTCATAAATTCTCCTTAAAATTTATTATAACAAATTTTGTTATGTTTTCTGTTTGTTTTAATACTATATTTATAGATAATATTAATAATAATAGAGTGTTAAAGTGTCAAACTAAAAATTCTAAGTTATTATCTTTATTTTCTTAATTTTTTTTAACACATACTAATTTATTATTTGTGACAATTTATTAAAGTCTTTAATATATTTATCTGATTTAGATTTTTTTTGTGCTTGTTTAATAGCATTTAAAGCAGCAGTATGATCTTTAAAACCTAGAGTATAAGCAATTTTATTATGTTTTTGTCTGAGGTTTTTACGTAAAAAATAAGCTGTAAAATGACGACAATTAACAATATTTTTATCTCTTTTTTTAGAAATTAAATCTTTTTTTGTTACTTTAAAATGATCGCAAACAATACTAATTATATCGTCTTCATTAAATTTATTAATATTACCATTAGTCATATTTAAAATTTTAATAGCTTCTTTTTTATTAACAGTATTAGTAAAGTTATCATTAGAAATAAAAGAAAGTGTAATGGCATTTAGATATCCTAAAAGTTCTCTAACATTATTAGAATGACTAATAAAAACGGAAATAGCTTCTTCGTCTATTACAATATCTCTCTCTAAAGCATAATAAGAAAAAATTTGTTTTTTAGTATCAGTGTCAGGAATTTTAACTTCACAATTAAGTCCTGATAAGAATCTTGTAATAAGTCTTTTTTCAAAATTAATAAAATTAGGATGCTTATCTGAAGCAATAATAACCATTTTATTTTTATTACGCATTTTTTCGAAAATATCAAAAAATTCATTTAAGGATCCTTCTTTAGATTCTAAAGCTTGAATATCATCAACTAATAAAATATCAATATTATTATACTTAGTCTTAAAATCATCTATTTTGTGAGTATTATCTAAAGCTCCCTTAAATAAAGATGTATATTCTTCAATAAAATCTGTTGAATGTAAGTATAATACTTGTTTATCTGGATAAAGATTTAGAACTTCATTACCGATTGCATTTAATAAGTGAGTTTTTCCAATTCCACTTTCTCCATAAATAAATAAAGGATTCATTGTTGGATTTTCTAATTCATTAATAATAAGTTTTGAACCATTAATAACTTGTTTATTTTCATAAGAGTAGAAAAAATTTTTAAAAGTCAAATTACTTTTTAATTTAGTCTTTTTATATGATTTATTATATGAGTCCTTAGTAGTAGTATGTTTAAAAAACTTTTCATCTGATTCATTTAAGATATTCTCATCTAAATTTTTAGGTATATCTTGAATAGATTCAAGTTTCTTAGTTATATTATTTTCTTCTAGAGTAAAATTAGATGTAAAAAAGCTTTCTTCAGATTCTTTTTGTGGTTTTTTATCAAGTATTTGTAAATTAAAACTGTCAGAATATAAAATATTGGTACAAGTTTGTTTTAAAAGTAAATAATTTTGTGACTTTTCTTTCAGAAAATTAAGACTAAATGGATCAACAATAATAATTATATCTTTTTCATCTATTTTATAGGGAAAAGCTTGATTAAATAAAAAATTAAACAAAGAATTTCCAATAGTTTTTTGATGTTCTTTACATATTGATGTCCATAAGTTTTGCATATCCATAATAATCCTTTCAAAATATATTTTAACACATAAAATATAAAGATGAAGAAGAAAAAGTGTTTAAAAAAGAAAAAGTGATAAACTTTAATGCTTTTATCACAATTTTTAGGAGGTTAAAGTGTTTAAAAATATAAAAATAAGAAAAAAATATTTAATAATAGTAGTAATATGTGTGTTTATTTGTTTAAAAATCACTTTTGTTTTAATTAATAATTTTAATAATAATTCAATTGAAAATGTAATAAACCAAGAAGAAAAAGAAGAGCAAATTCAAGAAGAAGAAAATTCAAAATCGGAAGCCAATACTGTGTATGTAGACGTTAAAGGAGCAGTTGTTAATCCAGGATTATATGAAGTTGATTCTTCATTTAGAGTAGGTCAAGTTATTGAACAAGCAGGAGGTTTTTCACATGCTAATACACAATGTGTTAATCTTTCGCAAAAAATAGTTGATGAACAATTAATTTATATTCCAAAAGACTCACAAAAGTGTGAAACTTCTAATAATAACTCACAAAATAATTTAGAAAATCAACAAAATAGTTCAAATAACGCAAGTTCTTCACTTATAAATATAAATACAGCGACAGAAGAAGAATTAATAACCTTAACAGGAATAGGTGAATCAAGAGCAAAAGATATAATTGCTTATCGAGAAGATAATGGAGATTTTTCAACAAAAGAAGAATTGAAAAATGTAAAAGGAATTGGTGAAGAAATTTATAAAAATATAGAAGCAGAAATAACAGTTTAATGATTGAAAAAATAAAATATTATATTAAGGAAATTTTATTTAGTATCAGTTTTAGTTTTTTAATATTACATATAAATAATTTAAGTAGTTTTATTATTGTAGTAGTAACTATTTTAATTATTATGTATAATAATTTAAAGTATTTTAATAGAAAAAAAAGATTTTATTATTATTTTATTTTTAGCTTTTTTAGTTATTTAATAATATATAATTTCATGTTTTACTTACCTTTAAGTATTCAATCTGAAGAAAAAATTCAAATAGAAGTCAAACAAAATTTACAAGTTGAAGACACTTATTTAACATTTATAACAAAAGTTAAACATAAAAAAGTAAAGATATTTTATTATATAGGAGAAAATGAAGAAAATAATAATTTGCATATTGAGTATGGGAATATTTATGAGGTAAGAATAGATGAAATAAATCAAATTGATAATTTATATAAGAACCATACATCGTTTAATTATAAAAAATATGAAAAAAGTAAAAAAATAAATTTTTCCCTTCAAGTAAGTGAAGCCAAGTTAATAGATAATAATTATAATATAGTTAATCTAATAAAAAATTTTAGGAAGAACTTAATTGAAAAAGTTAAGAATACATATCCTAAACAAGCTGATTATATTAATTCCTTATTATTGGGAGAAAAAATAACTGATGAAAAATTGCAAGAGAATATTCAAAATATTGGAATTATACAACTTTTTACTATTTCAGGAATGCATATAATTTTTTTAATATTAGGTTTAGAATTTATTTTATCATTGTTGAAAGTAACAAAAAAAAATATAAGAATTACTATTTTGTTTATTTTACCAATATATAGTATTTTAGCAGGGTTTGGTGTTTCAATTCAAAGAGTTTTAGAAGTTTATTATTTACAATCTTATTATTATTTTAAAAACCAACAAGTAGATTCTTTATTAATACTTTTACTGGTTTTAAGTCTAAATGTTTTATTTAATCCGTATAATTTAATTAATGTTGGATTTATTTTAAGTTATAGCATAAGTATATTTTTAATACTTAATCAAGAAGTTTGGCAATATCAAGCAGAATTTTTTGTAACAAAAATTAAACAAAATTTACAAATAATATTATTTGTTTTACCGTTAACTAACTCTTTAACAAATACATTTAACATTTTATTACCTTTAACCTTAGTGATTTATACAAAAATTGTACAAATGATGATAATTTTATCATGTCTTTTACTATTGTTATTAATTATACCTATTAAAATTATATTATTACCTATATTATGTTTTTATAATTTATGTATTAGTATATTTAAACTACTAAATTATTTAAATGTAGCAATGATTATTAATTTAAAGTCTTTTTCATTTATGATCATAATTATTTACTATTATAGTTATATAAAACAATTGGAAGAATACTATTATTATAAAGGGAAAAGGTTAAAGCAGTTTTATCAACTATTTTTATTAATACTTCTAATAAATTTACCACTAAATTTGATTGGTAAAGTACAAATTATTGATGTTGGTCAAGGAGATAGTATTTTAATTCAGTATCCTTTAGCTAATAAAAATATTTTAATAGATACAGGACCGCAAGAAGCGGAAGAAGAGTTAATAGACTATTTACGAGCAAAAGGTCTTAAAAAAATAGATTATTTAATATTAACACATAATCATGCTGACCATGTAGGAAATACCCGAAAAATTTTAGAAGAAATTAAAGTAAAAAATATTATTGTGGGAAGTAATTTTAATAATTTGCAAGAAATAAAAAATCAAAATAAAGAATTATTAAGTAAAATAAATCTAATAGAAATCAAGGGATTACAACAGACAAAAATAGGATATTTTTATGCTTCACCACAAAAGTATGAAGAAGAGAACAATAACTCAATAGTATATTATACAAAATTAGGCAAAGTAGATTATTTATTTATGGGGGATGCTGAGAAAGAAGTAGAACAAGAGTTAATTAAACAATATGATTTAGATTTTATTGATAGGATAAAAGTAGGACACCATGGATCAAAAACATCAACATCAAATGAATTTTTGCAAGCAACAACACCGGAAGAAGTTTTTATTTGTTCAGGTAAAGATAATATGTATGGACATCCCGCTCAAGAGACAATTGATAAATTAGAGAATAATAAGATAAAGTATGAGAATACGCAAACAGATGGAGAAATTGTTAAGTATTTTTTCTAATCATTAGTAGTAAAAAAGGGAGAATAATTATTTTTTTTTGATGATGATTATAAACTTTATTTTAGAAGTAACCCTATTGTTATATAATTTCTTTTTTCATTTTCCTCTTTTCTGTAATATAAAATATTACTCCAAAATTTTATAAAAGAAAAACACTTGAGTATTACTTAAATAAAAAATTTCTTATAATAATATTTAAAAATATTACATGGAAATTCTATAAAAGAAAATTAATCAAGTATTACTTTTTTGATTTCAAAATCTCACTTTGTATTACATGAAAATTCTAACCTAGAAAAATAATTTTTTATTGCTTAATTTTTAAAGAAACTAAAACCTAAAAGTATGCACCCTAAAAAAATAGGAAAAAAGAATGTGTAAATCTGACACGTTCTTTTAAAATATCTATTATTTTCGTATATCACATATATACAAGGGGATAAATTTAAACTTTTTAATTTTCAACATTCAATGTAGACTTTATTTTAGGGCTTTATTTGAGCTTTGCGAAAATACCAGAAAAAGCCCCTTATCCTGTTAAACTATTTTGACCTCAATAATATTGTCTATAAGCAACAACGCTTATATTTTTTACCACTACTACAAGGACAAGGAGAATTTCTACCCACTTTCTTATTCATTTTTAGATTTAGAAAATTTTTAGGTATATTACTCTGAATGATACCATTGTTTTTTAGCTGTAATTTCCTTAAAATGTATATTATTTCTAAATAATATACAATTAAAGAAAAATTTTCTCTACACAAAGAAGCAAAATCTATTAAATATAGTTCTTCTGTATTAATATTTCCACCATATTTATCTTTAAAAAAAACTTTTTGAGAAACGTAATCAATTTCACAATCAAAATGTTGAATAGAATTTCTTATAGTATTTTTCAAACTATTCATAGGTTTACTAAATGGCTCTGATTGATTAATATAATCTAATTTTTTATATTTTGATTTCAGTGATTTGAATTTTTCATATTTTTTATTTTCAGAAAATAAACTGTAATCATTTCGTACAACAATATTATTAAAATATATAATAATATCTAAATTATCTAATATATATTCATAACTTTTGGCATAAAAGCTAGTGAGTTCATCAAAATTAGCAGTCATTATACCATTTTCTTCTTTATTTAATTTTTGATAAGCATTATTATTTTCTAATAAAACAACAGGTATTATTTGTTCATATATTGTTGAAAACAAATCAATCAATTGAAAAGCTTTCTTCTCCATTTTATTTAAATTTAAATCTACTTTATTAATAAAATCAAATGTAAATGACATCTTATCTTTTGCTAAAACAAGTTGAGATATCCTACTATATTCATTCAAATCATTAGAATATATAACTGAACTAATACCAGTTGTAAGGATAAATAAGTGATGTAATGCCATAACAGCATCCAATTCATTATTTACTTTCTTTAATAAAATATGCTCATGCTTTTTTAATTCTGTTTCAAGTTTAGTGTATAGTAAATCCAATGAGTTTTCCCAAAATAGTTCAAAATATGATTGTAAATATTCATAATCCGTTTTAATATATTCACTAAATTTTATTACTTTTTGTATATTTTCCATATCTTCAGTATTTAAAAAGTTTGTCATTCTCATAAAAGGAGTTAATACTTCTTCAGGATTATTATGATTTTCAATAGAATTATTTTCTTTCAAAAATTGCGTATCACGTAAATACATTTTTTTAGTTGGAAATTCAGCAGATAATTCTATACACCAATATGTTTCATTATCGTTATCAAAATCACCTGTTCTAGCACCTTTTAATTCTAAATTGTTTTTATTTTCTATCAAAAGTTTACCCTTAATTTTTATTTTACATTTTGGACAAGCTGTATTAAAAGGAATATCATAGCCTCCTATTTGTGCTCTAATATTAATTTTTGTTTCACACATATTACATGCTATTATCTGATTGTGTGTCATATAATTCTCCAAGTTTTTATTATTAGTTTATTTTTTTAGTATTTCTTTTACATATAGTGGCTTAAATTTAAATTGTAAACTTTCTGGATCGGGTGTTCCACCTTTTCTTTGGATTGATACTATTGATTTATCACCTAATGATATGGTAGTTTTATTAGGATTCATTATAAATTCCAAATTATTTAACTTATTAAGAATGTCAATAACATTTATCATATAATGTTGAATACCACCTTCAACATCATATTCTGATACTATCATATATTCTGCTGCAAAACCACCTCTACCTCTTAATATATCACTCAAAATCTTTATTTTATTTTTATTTAGAAACATTTCAATTTTCTCTCTATCTTCAATACTATATTCAACATTCTTCCTTTTTTTAATATCAGGTCTATCTTTTACTTCTCCTGTAAAATACTTTAACAATAAAGTAATATCATCAGGAATATCCCACATTTCCTTATACTTATCAACTTTTCTTTTATCTATTTGGTTAAAATTGCTTTTAGGAGTAACTTTTTTTATAGAAACATGCTCTCTATAAATAATGGAATCTATTTTAATTTCTATCTGCACTTGAATATCAGCTTTTTTATAATTTACATTTTCTATTAAATCTTCAAGCGAAATTCCTAAATAATCTTTCGTTTTCTTAATACTTGGTGGAATATATACCGCTTTAACTTCTTCTATTTTTTCTACATCATACCCCATATATTTTAGCCATATTTTAGCTTCATCATCTCGATTATAATCGTTAAATTTACTAGCTACTAAATGTTCATTTTTAAACCCACTTTTAGCCGTTATAGAACCTATCTCCTGTTTATTCATAGTTTTTCTCCTGTTATTTGTTTTTCCACTTCCTTTACTATACTTTTTAACACATTTACTGGAATTGAATTACCAAATTGTTTATATGATTGTGTTTTTGAACTTGCAGTTTTAAAATCATCTGGGAACCCTTGAATTCTTGCACATTCCAATAAATTCAACCTACGAATTCCTCCATTTATATAATATAGTCCTGTTTTTGAACCTGTCCCTCCACTAGAAGCGGATATTGTTATGGCAACACCTTTATCACTATATATTCTATCTCCTTGCCCACCTTTTTTTATTATCCCAATTCTTAGGGGTTTCAATTGTAATTTCTGCTCTTTATCATCTGGATTTAAATTAATTAATTTTTCTTTTTGTAAAAATTTATCATCACTATAATCTATAATATCTTTTAGGTACTTTTTAGTAATATTATTACTATTTGGAAAATTAAATTTTTGTTTCTTATTTGCAACTATATATAATCTTTCTCTTTTTTGTGGCAATCCAAAATCTACTGCATTTATAACTTTGTAACTAACATAATAATTTTCTTTTTCTAATAACTCAATAATTATCTGTAAGGTATTTCCGTTATCATGAGTAACCAAATTTTTCACATTTTCTAATAATACTATTTCAGGTTTCTTTTTCTTTATTATTTTATATACTTCAAAAAACAAGTCTCCTCTATCATCACTAAATCCTTCCTGCTTCCCTGAAATACTAAAAGGTTGACAAGGGAAACCTGCACATAAAATATCATGATTAGGTATTTCTCTCAGTTCTTTTATATCTCCCTTTGGAATAACATCATAATTCTTTTTATACACCTCTCTACAGTATTTATCTGTATCACAAGCTAGAACACATTCATATTTATCATCTGATAACGCCTGGTGAAAGGCACCTATTCCAGAAAATAAATCAATAAATCTTATTTTCTCCAAATTTACTCCTTTTTCTTTTCAGTCATAGCATAATTGTAAGTTTATCAAACTACTTATGTTATATCATTTTCTCTTTTTTTATTTCTCATTAGACAAAACTAAAAAAGAAATCAAACCCATAAAACCTATTATTTACCCTATAATAGATGCTATGAGTTTGACTTCTTTATATGGTACGGATGAAGGGATTCGAACCCCCACGCCGAAGCACTAGATCCTAAGTCTAGCGTGTCTGCCAGTTCCACCACATCCGCATAACCATGTTAATTATAGCAAATATTATCTAATATTGCAATATTACTTTAAATATTAGCCTTTATTTTTAGCATAAGATAGTAATCTGTAAATACTATCTTATTTTTTTTTACTTGTTTTTTTAGGTTTACTTTTAGTTTTGGACTTTTTCTTCTCAGCCTGTTCTTTTTGTAATTCTTCTAATGGTCTTCCAATATCTTCTTTATTCCAGACGGCATATTTACATTTAGGAAAATTATTACAAGCATAAAATACTTTCCCACGTTTTGTTAATTTTTCTATAATCATTCCATCTTCACAGTTTGGACAATCAGCTACTTTTTCTACTTTAATTTCATTATATTTACATTTAGGAAAATTAGAACACCCTACAAATGTTCCGTATTTAGATTTTCTCTGAACTAATGGTTCTCCACATTCTGGACAATCTCTTCCCACAGGTTCATCGCCAATTTTTTCCATATTAGTGTTAGCATTTTCTAAAAGTGGCATAAAATAATTATAAAATTCATTTAGTAATTTTAATTCTTCTTTTTTACCAATTGCCACTTCATCTAATTGACTTTCTAATTCTGAGGTATATTTTACATTAATAAATGTTTCAAAAAAGTTTTTTAAATTAGTTGTTACTAAAAATCCATCCTCAGTTGGAATAAATACTTTTTTATCAACTATTACATAGTTTCGTTTTTTTAAAATATCAATAATCGCTGCATACGTTGATGGTCTTCCTACTCCATTTTCTTCTAATTCCTTAATTAATCTAGCTTCAGTATATCGAGGCTTTGGTTGAGTAAAGTGTTGTTCTTTTTCAAACTTATCTACTTCAATACTTTCAGTCAATTTTAAATTAATTTCTTTAGCATCTTCTTTTGTTTCATTTAACATCTTAAATCCTTTAAAAGTATCTACTGTATTTGATGTTTTGAACTTAATTTTGCTTTCATGTTCTAAAATATAAGTTTTAGTCAAAGTTTTAGCTTCTTTCATTAAGGCTTGTACCGTTCTTGTCCAAATTAGATTATATATTTTAAATTCATCTGCTGTTAAAAAAGGTTTTACTTTAGCGGGTGTATTATTAACATTTGTTGGTCTTATTCCTTCATGAGCATCTTGAGCTTGTTTATCTTTTTTTTGGACATAGTATCCAACATATTCTTTACCATATGTTCCATTTATAAAACCATAAATTGTTTTTTCTATATCTGGTGAAATTCTTGTTGAATCAGTTCTCATATAAGTTATTAAACCTTCTAATCCATTACCAATATCAATTCCTTCATATAATTTTTGGGCAATCATCATTGTTTTTTTAGAATTAAAACTCAAACGATTGACTGCTGTTTGTTGAAGTGTTGATGTTGTAAAAATTTTAGGAGCTTTAATTGTTTTTTTGGTTTCTTTAATATCTATTACTTGTAATTTCTTATCTTGTTCTAATTTATTAAAAATTTCAAAAATTTCTTCTTTAGCTAACTTTTTATCGTTTTTTTCATAAGCTAATTCTAATTCTTGATAAAAACCAGTAATTGTCCAATATTCTACCGGAACAAATTTTTGAATTTCTTCTTCTCGTTCAACAATCATTCTTAGAGCAACTGATTGAACTCTACCAGCTGATTGAACTTTAATTTTCTTTTTTAATAAGGCTGATAATTTAAAGCCAATAATACGATCAATCATTCTTCGACCTTCTTGAGAATGAACTAAATCCATATCTAATTTTCGAACATTTTCTATTCCTTTTAAAACTCCTGCTTTAGTTATTTCATTAAAAACTATTCGATTATTATCATTAATATCTAACTCTAAACTTTCTGCTAAATGCCAGCCAATTGCTTCTCCTTCACGATCAGGATCAGTTGCAATTAAAACATTAAAAGATTTTTTCTTTTCTTTTAAAAGTTCATTAACTACTTTTTTTTTTCCACTAATAAATTTATAATCTGGTTTGAAATCATCTTCAACATCAATTCCTAACCCTCCTTTACCAGTTGTCGCTAAATCTCTTATATGACCGACTGATGATAAGACTTTATACTTTTCTCCTAAATATTTCTCAATTGTTTTGGCTTTTGCTGGTGATTCGACAATAACTAATGTTTGCATAACAACTCTCCTTTATCTATCAATTATAACATGATTAATTTTTTTCTTCCCAATTTATCTTTGTTTTATTTAATTTCTTCAAACTTGCATTTATTTGTGAAAAAATTCTACTTCCTGAAAATCCACGATAAACTGCCAGTGGCGATGGATGTGAAGTTTTTAAAATAATGTTGGTTGAATTGGTTAGATGTTTTTCATACTTTTGAGCATCATTTCCTAATAAAACAAAAACTTTCTCTCCACAGTCATTTAATTGTTTAATAACTTCATCTGTTACCTTTTGCCAACCTATTTTGGCGTGACTTTTAGCATTTCCTACTTCAACTGTTAAAACGGTATTTAATAATAATACGCCTTGTCTAACAAGATCTTCTAAATTACCACTAGTCCGAACTACTCCTAAGTCTTTTTCTAATTCTTTATAAATATTTTTTAAACTAGGTGGTAATTTATCTTGGCGATTTACTGAAAAAGCTATACCATTAGCATCTCCTTGTGTCGGGTAAGGATCTTGTCCTAAAATTATAACTTTAACATCTTGGAACTTTATTAATTTAAATACTTTAAAAATATCTTCATAAGCTGGTGCTATATTATTATTATTATATTTTTCTTTAATTTTATCTAAAAATTTATCATCTACTTGTAGTTCCCAATCATTTATATTTATCATTTTAGCCTATCTTTCTAAACGCTTACTATTTTGCAATATTCCTTATTGTAACAATAAAATACTTAGAAGTAAAGCACTTTATTACTTTATTTTGTATTATACATTTTTATCTTTTTTAATTAAAATTATTCATACTTTTATATATAACAAAATTTATAACTATCCAAAATAATAATATTAAAACATTAGTTTATAAAAAAATATATTCAGGTTAAACTTTTATACATTAAAACATTCATAATAGATAATCTTTGTTGATAATATATTAATTCAATTTCCCAAATCTAAACTCAATCTTACTTAAAGATTCTAATTATCCATAGGAGTTTTTTCTAAGGTATTTTTATTCTTAAGCGTATCAATTACTGTTTCAATAATGGAAAATTCAAACTCTTTTTTCAATACTCCTAGCGATAATAAAAACTTCTTATTTCCTTTGAAAAATTTCCATAATAATTTCTATCTGTTTCATTAAGATTTATCTTATATAAGAGGTTTGTAAGATAAACAATTAAGTATTTTTACTTATCAGGCATCTTTTTATTATTAACAATTAGATACTTATTTAAAGTATCACTATCATATTTGGGATGTAATCCAACTATTGGATTAACCAACAATTGAGTAAATGAATTCATAAAATTCACATAAGCACCTAATTCTGTAAATGTATAATCTAATTTATCACAATTAGGTTTAATATTTTTAAGTATTTATTCATTTAAATACCTACTTATTTCTCCTTGACAGTGAAACAACTGTTTCAACATGATGTGTTTGAGGAAACATATCATACTGTTGCATAAAAGTTATTGTATAATTATCTTGCAATAATTTTAAGTCTCGAACTAATGTTGAAGGTTGACAAGATATATATATTATCTCTTCAGGTTTAAATTCATTCAGTATTTGTATAAATTTTTTAGCTATTCCTTTTCTTGGGGGATCAACTACAACAATATCAAAATAATTGTTATATTTTTGATAAATTGTAGCTATTTCTTTATTAATATCACCTTGAATATATTCACAATTAGTAATTTTATTCAATTTTGCATTAGCTTTTGCATCTTTAATAGCTTCTTGATTTACTTCAATACCTACTACTTTTTCTACTTTTTTACTAACATATTGTCCTATTGTTCCACTTCCACAATAAGCATCTAGTAAAATACTATTAGATTTAGTTATTTGTTGAACTACTGCTTCATATAAGTTTAGGGTTTGCTTAGTATTAACTTGAAAAAAAGCATTAGGACTAATAATAAATGATAATTCATTTAACCCTTGAATAAATTTTTGTTGATATATATCTTTTAGCTTATTATTTTTATTTTTAATATATAAAGCTTTAATCTTTGCTATTTTATTTTGTTCAAAATAATTACTAAATATATCAATAGAATTTAAATCGGTTTCGATTATAATTAAATATTCATTTTTAGTATTTTCTTTAATTATTAATTGTCTTAATTTTAAATTATTTTCTACTTTGTGATTTAATAAATTTAATTGTTTTAGTATTTCATCCTTAACGCTATTCATTTCTTTAGATATTAAATAACAATTTTCTATCTTAATGATTTGATTTGTTTTTTCTTTTTTCATTCCTAAGTATAAAATATTTTGCTTTTTAAAAAAACTAAAAGTTATTTTATTACGATATCTTAATTTATCAGGTGCGGCAATAATAGTGGATACTTTAATATCTAACTTATTTTTTTGTAAGGTTGTTTTGAAACTTGTCTCTTTGAATCTTAATTGTTCTTCATAACTCATATGTTGCAAATCACATCCAGGAAGAACTTTTATATTTTCTAAATTTACTCTATTTTTAGATGGAGTTACTATATCTATTATTTTGGCATAATAGATTTTTTTGTGTTGTTTTATTATTTGAATATTTAAAATTTCATCTTTTATTCCTTGATAAACAAAGATAACTTGATCATTAACATGTGTTATTCCTAATCCTTCATGTGTATAATCTGTAATTTCTATATTTTTTATTATTTCATTTATTTCCATTTTAGTTACATCCTTTATTTTGTTATTATTTAACATATTAAAATAGAACTATTTTATAAGTATAAAATAATTCTATTTTTGTTATTTTAGCTTAAGATAATATTTTTGCTATATCAAATTCTTCTTCTACTTCAGTTAATATTTGGTTAACATTAGTAAAGTACTCTACTAAATTTTCAGTATGATCACCCATTCGTTCGATATCAGAAATTAAATCAACATATAAAACTGAAATTTTCCCACTACATGTTCCTTCTTTTACACGTTTTAAATGTTCTTTATAGTATTTACGCTCCATTTTATCTAAATCTTTTTCTTTTTCTAAAATAGCTTCGGCTAAAGTAAGATCTCCTGTTTTTAACATTTGTAAACTTTTTTTAACTGCTGAAGTTGCCACTTTTAACATTTTTAAAACTTCTTCTTTAGCCTCAGCTGATATTTTAGATTTTTCTTCTTTTTGTTGTTCAAACAGTAAAGTTACTTTTTCCGCAATATCTCCAATTCGTTCAAATTCATTAATCGAATACATATAAGTATTCAAATTTCTACTATCTTGATCTGATAAATCTTCACTCATTACTTCTGAAAAGAATGATTTTAACTTCTTATCTAAAATATTAACAGCTATTTCTAACTGTAGAACTTTACTTTTATTATTTTCACTATTAGTTTTAATATATTCAGCTGTATTTTCTAATTGCTCAACAACTGTTTCGGCTAAAGTCACTAACCCTTGACGACCTTGCTCTAAGCCTAATGATGGTGATTCGTGTAATAACATATCATCTAAAAAGTTATCACTAAGTTCAATTTTTTTTTCATCTTCTGTTACTGGAATAATAAACTTAATTAACTTTTCAATTTGGGCAACAAACCAAATTAAAGTAAAGGCCACTGTTAAATTAAAGATTAAATGAATAACAGCAACTTGCATCTCGACATTTAAGTTTAATAGCTCCCTTAACCAATCTTTTAATTGTTCTAAATAAGCAATTCCTCCAAATATATATAAAATTATATAAAAGGCCACCGAACCGATTACATTGAAAAAAACATGTGATAAAGCTGCTCTTTTAGAATCTTTACTTCCACCTAAAGAAGCTAATAAAGAAGTTATAGTTGTTCCAATATTGTCTCCTAATAAGATAGCAACAGCAACAGAAAATTGTACTTGTCCTGATACACATAAAGCCTGTAAAATACCAATTGTTGCTGATGAAGATTGGACTAACATTGTTAAACAAGCCCCAATTATAATTCCTAAAAATGGTGTTTTTGCCACATTTTGCATAACTGATGCAAATTGTGGAGTATCAGCCAATGCTTTTAAAGGAATTTCCATTAACGAAATCCCAAAAAATAGCGCTCCAAACCCAAAGACTATTTGTCCTATTAAAGAAGTTTTTTTCTTTGAGGAGAACATAAAAATTAACGCTCCTACAAGCATAATTGGTAAAGCATAATCCTTAATTGCTAATCCAATTAAAAAGGCTGTTACTGTTGTTCCAATATTAGCCCCCATAATAATTCCAATCGCTTGTCTAAAGTTCATTAATCCTGCTCGAACTAAGGATATAGTTAAAGCCGTAGTTCCTGAAGAGGATTGAATTAAAACCGTGGCCAAAATACCTACTAATAGTCCTTTAAAAGGGTTAGTTGTATATTTATTAATTAAATTACTTAAATTATCTCCAGCATAAGCTTTTAAAGACTCACCCATCATTTTAATTCCATATAAGAAAATACCTAATCCACCAATTAACCCAAAAATTAAATTCATTGTATCTAGTGTTATCGTCTTCTCCATTTGTTAATTTTCTCCCAAAATATTTTTACGCTAGTATTTTAACACTAAAGTATCAATAAGTAAAGTAAAAAATGATTTTATTTTTATTTATTTCAACTTTTTTTCTCAAATTAATAATTTCTACTTTTTTTATCTTGTCAAAACAAGAAAAAATACTATAATATCACTAATAATTTATAATATTTCTTTTTGTTCGTAACTTATCTCTATTGTAAAATCTTGAATTTTATTTTGCTCTTGAATATAAGTTTTTAAACGTGCTTTTTGATATTCCATTAATTCCCCATTAACTGTCAAAATAACTTTTTCATTTGGATAATCAATACTCATACTTGTTATTAATTGAGTTTCTTCAGTATTGATATTTTCATAAATATAAGTATCTAATTTACCTTCTACATTAGCTCTAGTGATTAAGGTTGAGGTATTTAAGACTGTTACGATTAAAATTATAATAAAGACAGTAATAAAAATCATGCGAATCCGCTTTTCACTTTTACCTTCAATATCTCCTTCACGATGAAATTTCATAAAGTACAAAATAATAACAGCCGTTAAAATAATAAAATAAGCATTAGTAATAAACAAAATACTAGCATTTAAAATATAGGTATAATTTAAATTAGCTATTCCGTAACCTATTGTACATAAAGGTGGCATAAGAGCGGTAGCAATTGCTACTCCTGGAATAACATTAGAATGGTTTTTACGTGTTATCCCAATTATTCCCGCAACACCACCAAAAATCGCAATTAAGATATCAAAAATTGTTGGATTAGTTCGAGCTATTAATTCTTCAGTTGGATTTTTAATAAATGATAAATTAAAATAAATAGTGGAAATAATTAAGGCAACAATAATATAAATTAACAACCTAAATAAAGCTTTTTTTAAAAGTTTTATATCTTCAATAATAAAGGCATAAGCAATTGTTAATAATGGTCCCATAATGGGTGAGATTAACATTGCTCCAATAATTACTGCTGTAGAATTAGTATTTAAACCGATACAAGCTATGAAAATTGCGGCTGATAAAATCATTATATTATCAATACTAATTTTTAAATTATCGTGCATTGCTTCATTTATTTTATACATACTTTGGGCATTTTGACTAAAGTCAAAAAATTTTCTAATTTTATCCATGATACTCCACTTTTGCTATTTTCTATTTTTACATTATAGCAATTATTTGCGTCTTACATGCCAATATTTAAATTTTTTACTTTCTTGTTTACTCTCATTTTTCTTAAGATTCCTTATTTTGCAAATAAAGGATAAATTTATCTTTGGTGGCAAAAATAACATCTAAAGTTTTAGAATAATATATAATATTATCTTGTTTTATTTTTTTGATAAAACTTTCAGGTATTTCCCAACCTCGCATTTTTAACATTTTCAATTTAAACTTCTTCATATCTATAAAGTCTATTTGCGGATTAACTTGAAAATATTGTTGAACTATTTCTAAAGTATTAATACTTTGATCATATAATAAACCAGAATGATATCTAATTGTAGTATTGGAACATGAGATGTTTTTAAAAAATTCATCTTCAAAATTATACTTACTAATTATAGGATACTTTTTAGAATTTACCATTTTCTTAAATTCCCATAAGGTAACTATTTTTAACTTATTAATTTTTTTACGAAGTTTTGACATTAATAGCTCTATTTCTGCTTTTAAATCTTCACTTACTTTTAAATAAGTGTTTTCAGCTATTTTAATTAAACTTAAATTAGCACGATATTGTGATATACAACCTTTAAAATAACTTGATTCTTTTGTAATTTTAGATAATTTGGTAAACTTTGTTATACCAACTTCATTACATTGACTAAATAAGACTTCTCTTACTGACTCGAAGTTATTTTTAAACATCCAATTTCCACTAAATTTAAAATTAAGTTGTAAAAAAACTTGATTACCATACTTTTTAATATCTTTTATAATTTCTTCTTTTGTGTAAACATTTCTTAAATATTTTTGTTTTAAATAAGTTAAATCATTTGTCTTGACTTTAGTATTTTTAATTTTTTCATTTAAAAAATAATATTTATCTATCGTTTCACGATAACTTCCTTTTAAAGTTGAAATAGCTATCCCTGTTCTACTTTCAATATTATTCAAAAATAAATCAATATTCTTATAATTAGAAATAGATAATTCATATTCTAAAAATTGTTCTAATTTTAATTTTTTAGTAACATGTGGCATTCGTTCAAATATTAATTTATTTTTAAAGTTTTTAGCATTTTTTTTCATAATATGGTGTAATTCATAATAATCTAATATATCAAATTCTTGCATTATTAAACGATGCTTATCATAAATTATTTTCGTTGAGAAAAAGTCTTCTTGTTGGTCAATTAACTCATCAATAAAACGTTTGAATTTTTCTCCAAAATTATATTTTGGTTTACGATAATGTTTTAAAGACTTAACTATGCCACAACGTTCTAAAGTTGTTCCAAAAGCTCGATAATCTTTTTTTTCTTTTAAAATAATTTTGTTAAGTTGACATTTTTTTAAATAGCCATTATATTCTTGTCCAATATCTTCTAAAGTATAGGGCTCATTTGTTAAATTTTTTATTAAAAAACTTATTACAGATTTTCGTTTTTTTTGAACCCAATTCTTATTAACTAAAATATAATTATTTACTAAATAATATCTTTTTTCTATTTCTTTAAAATCTTGACTAAATTGTTTAAAAAATTGTTCTTCACTAAAAATATCTTTAATGGCAGAAACTTTAAAATTAGGAATAAATTTTTGAGAATTATTAAGTATTAAATTACTAATATCAAATTCTTCATTTAAAAACTTATTATGAAAATTAAAACTAAAAATATAATTATAATTACCTCTAAAATTTCCATTTATCCAGCTAAGAATTTTAATTTCTGATCTTAACTGGATTTGTCTTATTCTTTCACGAGTAAAATCCAAAGCCTTACCTGCTTCTTCTAAAGTAAATTTATGATCAAGTCCATATTCTTTCTTGATTCTTTGTAATGTTATATTTTTTTTTAGTAATTCTTCTATTTCTTTTACTAACATTTTATTTATTTTGAATTTTTCTTGTGCTATTTTTTCTTTAATAACGCTTTTATTTTCTTTAAAATTTTGGATATAATCTAAATATTTTTTTTGAACTTTCATAACTTGTTGTTCAATAATATCAAGTTTCTTTTGTGTTATTTTCGTTCTAGTCAATGTTAACATAATTGTTTTAGATACTACCCAAAAACCTTTATTTTTTAAATCTAGTAAAATATTTTTTATAATTATAATGCTTTCATTAAAATTATCATAATTAGTTAACCCATAACGCATTTTTAAGATTAAACTATCTTCAAATGATAACATCTCTATTAATTCATAAATTTGAAGATTATCATAAATAAAATTAAGATGTGCCACAGAAATGGTAGCGAAATTAAGAACAACTTCATTTTTATTAATTAAGTTATATTTTTTAGAGCATTCTAAACGAATTTGATAATTATCTTTTGCTAATTCAATTACTTGATAATCCGTAAAATTATAATTTATCGCTTTTAATTTTTCAAACTCTAAATAATTTATTTTTTTATTTTTCTGATCAAAATAATCAATTATTTCTTCATCTATTGTTTCTCGTTCAATTAAATGCCAAACATTATCTTCAACAATATTAAAAAGTCTACTATTTATTAATCCCTCTTCCTTTACAAGTGGATCACAATCGATTGCTAACGCCAAAATCAAGCCCCCTTAAACTTACCTCTCCTTATATTATACCTAATTATTATTATTTATTTGCTAAATTTTTAAGATATTATATCTTTTATTAAACTAATTTTTTACTTTTTATCTAATTACATTCTCTCCCAACTATTTTTGCTTTATTTTCTTGTTAACTGCTTAGATATTATAGCACATAATTTAATATACCTTTTATTTAAAAATAAATAAAAACCCTCTAGTCAATATTCCTAACTTATATTATTAGAAATTAATATTATTTAAACTAGCAAAAAATCTTACTTATTATTTATTAATTTTATTTAATATCTAATCCGCCAAATCTATTTTCCCCTTGAATATAAACTTTGTGTTTAATTATATTTTTTGTACTATAATAATGTTTATTGCCAATTCCTCCAAATTTAGAATCTATCATAAATTTTACTTCAGTTTCATCATTAATATAAATTGTTCCACCACCTAAAGTATTGTTAATATTAATTACTAAATCACCTTTAGGAAATTGAAAAGACTTTAAATCAAGCTCAATTCCTCCACATTTATTTTGTAAATTAATATAGCCAATATTCTCATCAGTTAATTCCATATTTGTTCCTCCATAATTATTATTAATAAATAACACTTCATTGTCAATTTTCTCTCGCATTTTTTCTTTATCCTCTTTAGTATAATAAGCATTGTATTTCGCATTAATATGTTCGGCATGCTTCTTTGCTAAGTTCATTCGCTCAAAACGAACTCTTTTATTTTTCTTAGCAAATAAAATTTTAAAACCAATATAGGCGATTATTAAACCCAAACCTACAGATATTCCCGGCATTCCAATGATAAAGTCTAAAATTAGATAAAAACTTAAAAGAGCTAATAAAAACCAACGTTTTATTAAAAAGTACAACATTAAGGGAATTACTAAGATATTAATAATTAACCAAATATTAAATTCCAAAATGATTAAAATGCTAATAAATATTAAAAATAAACCCCAAAAAATATTTTCGTAATTAAAGCTTCCTTTTTCTTTTTGTACAATTTTTTCAATATCATTATAAGCAAAAATATCGTTAATCAAATCTTCCAAAAATTCATCATCCATTTGCTCTTCATCCATTTGTTCAACTACATCTTGAATTTGTTGATAAAATATTGCTCGTTGTTCTTTGGTTAATTTATATTGTTTTAAATTTTCATGTACTTCTTTATATATATCTTTCATCTTACTCCTTATTCTCTTTTTTTTGTGTTAATATAAATAATTCATTAATTTTAGTCCATTCTACTTCCATCTCTTGTAAATATTGTTTTCCTGTTTTGTTTATTTGATAATATTTGACGGTTTTATTATTTATTGGACTTTTAGCACGCTGTACTTCAACGTAACCATTCAATTCCAAACGTGATAAAATTATATATATTGATGATTCTTTGAAGTTAATATATTCATTAATAAACTGTGATAATTCGTAACCATAATATTCTTTATCACTCAATAAATTTAAAATTATTAATTCCATTATGCCTTTTTTTAATTGCTTATTCACTTTACCTCCTATACCTTTTATATATACTTTTTATTAAAGAGTATATACTCTTGAAAAATACTCTTTAATTAAGAGTAACTATATGATAATAAAAAAAAATCTATTTGTCAATAAATTTTTCTTTTTTGTACTATTCTTCAATCTCTATTTCATAATCTATCAATATTTTATCACGTACTAAATTTTTTGATAAATAATATAAAGCAATAATTACTAATATTCCAGGAATAAATAAGTAATTATCTCCACTTAAAAACTTAATATCTAAACCAACTAATTTTAAACCATTAAAACTAATAAAAGAAGTAACCAATCCAGCATAAGTAAAAATTTGTAGTATTTTCACTTTTCGTAAATCATTTTGAACGATAATAAAAATTGTAAAAGTAATTAATACAATAACATTATATAGTCGAATAAAAAAGCCATACATATTAGCATAATTTACTGTATGATCATTTAATATTTTTTGTTGTGCAAGATTAAAAATTCCTCCTCTAGTAGTATCTAAGATTAAGACAATAAACAACATTACAAAAATAATAAGTGTTCCATATTTTAATTCCATTTTTTGTGCTTCTTTACGTTTTTTACGATTTTGTGCTTCAGTTTTTATATTACTTATTTTTTCTTTTCTTTTACCTTTTTTTACTTGTTTTTTCACTTGTTTTTGTTTAACTTTTGATAATTTTTCTTTTTCTTTTTGATTCTTTTCTAACTCTTTAGCTTGCAATTTTAACATTTTTAATTGATCTTTAGGTGAAAGATTTTTATTAATAGCTTCAACTTTTAATGTTGCTTGTTTTTCTTCATCTTCTGTTTCTTTTGTCAGTTTATCTTCTTTTATATTTTCTTGTTCTTCGCTCTTTGCTTCATCTTCCGTTTCTTTTATAGTTTTATCTTTTTTTATACTTTTTGTATCCTCTTGTTCTTCAACTTGTTCTTTAGCTTCTTTGGCAACTTTACCTTCTTGTTCTTCAACTTGTTCTTTAGCTTCTTTGGCAACTTTACCTTCTTGTTCTTTTGATTCTTTTACTACTTTATCTTCTTTTATGTTTTTAGTATTTTCTTGTTCTTTAATTACTTTTGTAACTTCACTTTCTTTTATGCTTTTTATATCCTTTTTTTCTTTAACCATTTTTGTAACTTCATCTTCTTGTTCTTTAACTGCTTTTGTAACTTCATCTTCTTTTACACTGTTTGTACTTTCTTGTTCTTTAGCTTCTTCTTGAACTTCTTTGGTAACTTTGTCTTCTTTTGTATTTACTATATTTCCTTGGTTTTTATTTTTAACTTCTTTAGCTATTAATGCTTTATTATTACTTAAATCTGTTGTATAACCTTTAAGTTCTTCTTCTTCTTTAACTTTTTTTATATATATTATTAATTTTTCTATTTCTTGTTTTATTAAATTAGCTTTTTGAGTATTACCATCTTTAGTATTTTTTATATATTCCGCTTTTAGTTTCTCTAATAAACCCACTAGTTCTTGTAAATTTTTATATCCCATTATTTCCTCTCATATAACATTTATAAAAAAAATAAATTTTAAAAATTTACTTTTTTTATAAACACTATAATAATTAGGGAATTTCCCTAATTATTTAATGTTTCAGACTTTAAAAGAATCTTTTAAAATCAAAGAAGTTTTTAATTCTATCAATTGTTTTTAAATTCCCTTTAGCATTAGCGCTAAATGAAACTGCATATGTTGTATTTTTAGGAATTGTTAATCTAATTCCTCCACGATTCATGTCTGGGAATGTTGTTACATCCATTCTCCAATCAGTAGTATCAGTAGTATCTCCATTTATCCATGTATCTGTTGTTTTAGGTAATAAATAATAAGCAGGAATTTCTGTTGCTTCAGCTGAAGTCCATGTTCCATTATTATTTATTTCTACAATTGGTTCAGAAGATTCTGCTTCTCCTCCTAATACACCGGCGTTTTTGATGCTTAAAGTATTAGTTAATACAAAATCTTTATAATCAATATTTTCTTCAAACATTTCATCAGTTATAATAATTTTTTCTGTATCTGCATCTGATACTCCATTATTAGTAACTTTAATACTATATGTTATTTGTTCTCCTGGTGTCAATACTTCATCTGATCCAGCATTAGAAGTTTTTTCTATTGAGAATTTTGGATCATCTGAATCTATATAATCGGGATCTGTTGGGTCTGTTATTGTTACATTTCCACTATCAGCTTCAGATACTAATGGTAAATCAGCACCTGTAGAATAACAATATGTTCCTTTATCTGCAACATCTGCATTATATGATGTTTCTGTTTCATAACAAGCTTCTGCTGTATTAGGTATCATTTCTCCAGTTTCAAAATATGTTTCTAAATTATCTAATAATATTCCTGAATATCTTAAAGTAATTTTCGCTCCTGGTTCAAAACTATCTGTTCCAGTTTTTGGATAAGCAACTACTCCTCCTTCATTTATATCATCTAAAGTAAGTGTTACATCGCTATATATATCATCACTTGAATTTACTGTTACAGTTGGGCTAGTTGTTAAGTTAAAGAAATCACTATTTAATTCATCTGTTAATTTAATATCATTAATTGGCAATGTTCCACTATTAGTTACATCTATTTTATAATCTACTGTCCCACCTTGTATTCCATAAAATTCTGAAGAGTCTTGACTAGCGAAGTGAGGATCACTTAATATAGCACCAGTACTATCAACTGAACCTGTAATCTTTTTGGCTATTGTCATATCTTCATATCCAGGTGTTAAAATCATTCCAGCAATTGGTGTAGCGTTATCTTCTGTTAAAGTTTCTGTATCATAATCTACATCTGCTGTATAAATAGCTTTATTAAATTGTGAAGTTGGAGGAGTTGGTGTTACATAATCATCCACTACATTAACATCAAAGTTAACTTCCACAGTTGATGAAGCGGGAACTTTAACATATAATGGAGCTTTAGATGAAACTACACCATCAGTATCTACATCTAAAATATCTCCTACAATAACTTTATCTGCTATTGCTGTTGGATCTGTTATTGAGTTTACAAATTCTCCAGTTGTTGTTATTTCATTTGGAAGAGCTGAAGCATAATCTAAATTAGAATCAAAGTCTCCCATCTCTACAATTTTAACAACTTGATCTTCTGCTTCTTCATTACTTATAACAAATTTCATTGTTAATGTTTCACCTGTTTGGGCAATTAAATCTTTATCACCTTTTGAATTTTCATCTGTTATTTGTTTATCAACATATACATTTGGTGCATCAGGATCGATAACGTCAGTTGCTGAAGTTGGTAATTCTTTTGTTGAACATGTATCTATTTCTGGAGTTTTACCAATTGTTCTAGCTTTTTTAGCAGCATCTGAATATTTAGCACAAGCAGTATTTGATACTCGCTGTCCTATTATTTCTTCAGGGAAAACATCTTTTAATTTCATAGCAAAATCAACTGTTACTGTTCCTGAAGGTTCTAAATCTTTTACTTTAATAGCTTCAGCAGTATTGTAAAGACTTGATAATTCAATAGTTCCAATGTTATCATCAGCTACTCCATTACTATCTTCATTTGGTATAGATAAAGTTCCACTATTAACTGTTACTGTTGCTTTATTAGCTTCATTTAAAATATAATCTTTATCAAAGAATCCACTAATTAATTGATCAGTAATTTTTACACTGGAAATTGTTGCTGTTCCTTTATTTTTAACAGTTATTGTATAAGTTAAAGTTTCTCCTGGATCAGCTATTCCAATTGTTTCAGTTTCACTAACTTCTTTTGTAATTTCAATTGATTTTGCTTCAGATAAATTAACTTCATTACCCCCATTTGTACAATCATCAAATGTTCCTGGAGTATCTCCTTCAAGGCATGCTTGAGCTGTATTATCTACAGTAGCTACTTCATCCTTATCATTTGTTAAATCTGTAATTGTTAAAACTACATCAAATGAAACGTAGACTGTTGAGTTACCAGCAACTTCTACTAACACATTATCTTCTGTTTGTAAATCCACAACTTTATGTTCTGCTACAGTTGTTCCTGTTGCATCAACAAATTTAGCATGTGCTGTTGCTGATTTATCAGTATTTGTAGCTGTTGAAGCTGGGAAAGCATCTAAAACTTCTTCACTTAAATAAATGCTGTTGTCTTTACTTTCTTCCATATTGTATGATTGATCTTCCAAAAGATCGGAAATACTTACTGTAGTGTTAGCATTTGAATCATTATTAATTTTGAAAGTATATGTAGCTTTAGTACCTTCTTTAATTGCTCCTTCTTCATCTGTATCACTTAATTTAGAAGATTTAATAATACTAATTTTTCCATCTTCTATTGGATCTGTTGTTGGATCATCGATAGCTCCAATACCTACAACAGCACTATCATAAATACAGTCTTCAGTACCTTCTACACATGCTGCGGCCATATTTGTAATTTGAGTTCCAACAAAATTTCCTGAGGCAGCATCTTCATCAAAAGCACTATTTGTATATAAATTATATTCTACTGTTAATGAAGCATTTGATTGTAATGTATATGAAATTCCTGAATTCATTAACTTATCAATTGTTAATTCAGTTTCTGTTGGTGTTGCTCCATCTGTTGGATCAACGGTTACAGTTAATGTTGTATCTGTCCCTGTAGGATCTATTCCTAAATACATATTAGATAATTCATCGCTAATTACAATATCTTTATCTTCTGATCCTGTATTTGTATATACTAATTTGTAGGCTACTTTATGTGGTGCAGTAGTTGAAGGATCAATTTTTACTGAATCAGCAACACCATCTACACTTGTAATAGTTTTGTCAATTGTAATATCACTTAATGCTGCTGAGTTATCTTGTACAGAAATTTCAGCTGTTCTATTACTACATTGAGACGTTAGCATTGTATCTTTACACACTTGTACTTTATTAAATAAGTAATGTCCCTCATATAAACTAAAGTAATCTATTGTCTCATTAGCTTGTAAAGTGAATGAAATATTTAAAATTTCATTAGGTGCTAAACTTACTTTAAATCCTGTTTGTAAATCACCAACAGTTAAAGGATCAGCATCTGCTGTTATTTCACCATAAGTTGAACTTGTTTTATCTTGATCAATTCTTAATTCTGGTCCATATTGTGATGCTAAATTTTGCTCAGCTTGATCAGCTATATTAGTATTATTAAGTAATGATTCATTATTTAATTGATCTGTAACTGTAAATTTTGCTTCTGTATCAGCTAAATTTTGAAGTTTAATTGTATATGTAAATTTTTCACTTGCATCAACTATACCATCAACTGAACTATCTTTATTTCCTTCACCTGTATCACTAACAGATTTACTTACCATTAAGTCCTTAACTTCATTTCCATCTACTGTTTCATCTCCCCATACTGTATATAGGTAATCTGAACCTTCATCACATAAAGTAAATGAATCTGGTGTACCGATTGTTCCATTAATTGTTCCATCTGGTGTTCCATTTTCATCAACGTGAATATTTGCGTATTCCTTAGTAATATCAGCTTCAGTATCAACAGTTCCAATTAAAGTATATGGTTTACATACTTTAGCAATATTTGAAAGTGAATTATCTGTAGTTCCTTCTGGTCTAGTTGATTTAACTTTTCCTGAGAAGTTTAAACTAAGTTGATCTCCACTATCTAATCCTGAAAATACTATTCCTGATTTTAAATCTTCAACAGTACCTACTACGACATCTGTTGTTATTGCAGTTGAACCTTGTTTTAAATCTCCATTTTCATCAGTAGCAGCTGTTGCTTTTACATCTCCTGAATAAATAATATAAGGACTAGCTAATTCATCTGTTACTGTTATATCTTTTGTATCTTCGATATTACCTGTATTAGTTATTGTCAAAGTAAAGTTAACTACTTCATCAGCTACTAAAGGTTCATCTTTAGTCCCTGGAGTTGTTGAATCTGCTCCGGTCATTGTTTTTGTAATATCAATTCCATCAATGTTTGATAATTCTATTGTATCAGAAGAACTATCACAACTTGTTCCTTCACATCCATAAGCAGTATTTTTAGCAAAATCATCTGCTTGTTCGATATCACTTGCATCTCTTAAATCACTAGAATATGCTACACTTTCATCATTTCCACCAAATAAATGACTAAAAAAGTCTCCTATTGATGAAAATATTCCTTGAGTATATGTAACATTTAATGTTTGAGCATTAACATTATTTGCCATTAATGGAACAGCAAATAATACTAACGTTAAAATTAAAATCTTCGCTTTCTTCATATCTCCTCTTTCGTATTATCTTCTATTTTGTATTGTTAAAATGCTGAATTAGCATTTACTTCGAATGTTAATTCGAATTCTTCTCCATCTTCAATATTTAATTCTATACCTTTGGTATCTTCTAAATCTGAAACTTTAGGATTACCTTTTTCACTAGTTACATCTTCTCCTGTAGTTAAGTTAGTTATTGTAACGCTATTATTTAAAGCATTAACATAATCTATTTTAGAATCTAACATATCATCTGTAATATTTACTGTTAAAGTATCTCCATTTGCTTCAAACTGATTTACATTATTTTTATTATTAGTTATATATATATGCATAATAAGTTTTTCACCTGGTTGTAATTTATCATCATCTGTATCTTCAATCCATTTATCTATTGTAAAGTTATTTTCATCTGGTATTAATGTTTCTGGATTAAGTGTGTATGGTGTTGAAACTCCTGTTGAAACACATGTTTGGTCATCTGTAACGTCTTCTGTATAAGTATTATCATAGCATACATTTGCTTTATTAGTTATTTGATCATTATCTACTAATTTATCTGCTATATCACTAGTTATTTTTACGGTAAAAATAA